>VBDE01000160.1 GCA_005883665.1 Betaproteobacteria bacterium | reverse complement strand
TTCCGCCGTTCGCGCCGCCTGATCCGGCCCTCCGCCGAACGCGAGGCCCGCCTCGATGATGAACGGGTTGCCGCGGTAAACCGCCGGTGGCCGGGTCACCGCCGTGTAGAAGTCACCCTTGATCTGCTTGTACAGGCCGTGGAGGATCGCCTTCTCGCCGATCGGCGAGATGCAGTTGGACGGCGGCGCCATGATCTTGGTGGACTGGATCGCCTTGTAGAGCGCCTCGGCGTCTGCGCCGTGAATACTGCGCGGCTTCGCATTCGGCGACAGCTTGGCCGTCCCGCAAATCTCCTGGGACACGGCGGAGGACACCCGGCTAAACTCGGCGGCGAGAAACCCCGCGAGCGTGTGGCTCTTCGTGTCGTGCAGCATCCGCAGGAGAATGCCGAACTCGATCCCGTAGGGATGCGGCTTGATCTCCTTGGGCTGAGGCGGCAGCTCTTGAATCGTCCGCGGATACTCTCGCGTCTCCCCCTCCGGCGTCCGGTAGACGAGTTGCACGTGCGGATTGGCGATGGCCACCTGCTCGAGATATTCGTCCACCGAGGCGCGGCCCTTCTGGTAGCGCCCGTCGATCTCCAGTGCCACCTGCGTGCCGCGCTGGTGCTCCCAGTTGATCTTCTTGTTCTCGAAAATCCTCGGCTCGTTCTTCTTGGTGTCGATCTGGACTTCGAAGTAGTGGGCGGCGGCCCGCGCGCCTGTGCGCGAGGTGATCTGCACCGGCTTGCCCGTCGTCAGCTGAGCATACATGCCGGCCGCCGAGATACCGATGCCCTGCTGGCCCCGGCTCATTCTGAGCCTGTGGAACTTCGAGCCGTAGAGGAGCTTCGCGAAGATCGGCGGAATCTGCTGGCGGACTATCCCGGGCCCGTTGTCGATCACCGTCACGCGGAAGCGGGTCGCCTGGCTCGCAGGCGGCGGCGCCCCGTTGGCCGCCGCGACTTCCACGTTGACCAGGACGTCAGGCAGGATGCCGGCCTCCTCGGCCGCGTCCAACGCGTTGTCGACAGCTTCCTTGACGCAGGTGAGGAGCGCCTTGCGCGGATTGTCGAATCCCAGCAGGTGGCGGTTCTTCGTGAAGAACTCGGAGACCGAGATCTCCCGCTGCCGGGCCCCCATCTCGACGGCGGAGATGGTCGTGGCCGGCTTGGCAGGCTTCGCGTCGGGAGCCTTGGCTTCAGCAGCCTTCGGGTCGATCCCCTTCTGACCTGCGGGCGCCTTGGCCGTCGCGGCTTCGGGCTTTGCCTTGGACTTGGCTTTGGATTTAAGTTCGGGTTTGGATTTGGGCGCGGGTTTGGACTTGACTGCCGCTTTGGACGTGCGTTTTGCCATCGCCCTCATTGATACTTCGACCTTCGGCGGAAAGTGTGGCTAGACCATCAAGGGCACGATCAACAGCGCCACGATGTTGATGATCTTGATGAGCGGGTTGACCGCCGGACCGGCCGTGTCCTTGTAAGGGTCTCCCACGGTATCCCCGGTGACCGCGGCCTTGTGCGCGTCCGAGCCTTTGCCGCCGTGGTGTCCGTCCTCGATGTATTTCTTGGCGTTGTCCCAGGCACCGCCGCCCGTGGTCATGGAGATGGCGACGAAGAGCCCGGTGACGATCGATCCCATCAGCACGCCGCCCAAGGCCTGAGGCCCGAGCGCGAGGCCCACGAGGACCGGCACGAGCACCGGCAGGAGCGAGGGCACGATCATTTCCTTGATCGCTGCGCGCGTGAGCATGTCCACTGCGACGCCGTATTCGGGCTTCGCTTTGCCTTCCATGATGCCGGGGATCTCCTTGAACTGGCGCCTCACCTCGATCACCACCGAGCCGGCGGCGCGGCCGACCGCCTCCATCGCCATGGCGCCGAAGAGATAGGGCACGAGTCCGCCGATGAACAGGCCGATGATCACCATGTGGCTCGACAAATCGAAGGACAAGGATTTGCCCGCGTGATCGAGCGCGTGGGTGTAGTCGGCAAAGAGCACGAGCGCCGCGAGGCCTGCCGAGCCGATGGCGTAACCCTTGGTCACCGCTTTGGTGGTGTTGCCGACGGCGTCCAGCGGATCCGTGATGGCACGAACCGAGTCGGGAAGATCCGCCATCTCGGCGATGCCGCCCGCGTTGTCGGTGATCGGGCCGTAGGCGTCCAGCGCGACGATGATCCCTGTCATCGACAGCATCGAGGTCGCGGCGATCGCGATGCCGTAGAGCCCGGCGAGCGTGTAGGCAACGAGGATCGCTGCACACACGGCGATCACGGGCAAGGTGGTCGCCTTCATCGATACGCCCAGACCTGCGATGATGTTCGTCGCATGCCCGGTGGTCGAGGCCTGCGCGACGTGGCGTACCGGTGAATACTCGGTTGCGGTGTAGTACTCGGTGATGACCACCATGAGTGCAGTCAGCACCAAGCCGACGAGCGCCGCTCCCCAAAGGTGCCAGATCGTGATCATCCGTTGGGAGCCGCGAATCTCGAACGGTACGTTCTTCACTACATCGTCCATGATCCAGTAGGTCACCGGGACAAAGGCGATCGCGGCGAGCACGCCGGCGACGATGAGTCCGCGGTAAAGCGCGCTCATGATCTTCTTGCCCGGCTGCGCTTTGACGAACATGCAGCCGATAATGGAAGCGATGATCGATACGCCGCCCAAGGCGAGCGGATAGATGAGCGCCGCGTCGGAAGCGGTCTTGACCATCAGGGCGCCGAGCAGCATCGTGGCGATCAAGGTCACCGCGAAAGTCTCGAAGAGATCTGCGGCCATGCCGGCGCAGTCCCCCACGTTGTCGCCGACGTTGTCGGCGATCACTGCGGGATTGCGCGGATCGTCCTCGGGAATACCCGCTTCCACCTTGCCGACCAGGTCCGCGCCGACATCGGCGCCCTTGGTGAAGATGCCGCCGCCGAGCCGAGCGAAGATCGAAATAAGCGATCCGCCGAATCCAAGGCCCACGAGCGGCTTGATGACGTCGCTGTACGCGGCGCCGGGCGCCGCTGAAGTCGCCATGATCGCGTAATAGCCCGCGACGCCGAGCAAGCCGAGGCCCACGACGAGGAGGCCCGTGATCGCGCCACCGCGAAAAGCAAGCGTCAACGCTTCGTTGAGCCCGACCCGTGCAGCCTCAGCGGTACGCACGTTGGCGCGAACCGAGATATTCATTCCGATATAGCCGGTCGCGCCCGACAGGATCGCACCGACCGCGAATCCCCAAGCGGTCGCCCAACCGAGACCCGGAACGAGGCCGATGACCAGGAATAGGATCACGCCGACGACGCCGATGGTCGTGTACTGCCGGTTCAGGTAGGCCATGGCGCCTGTCTGAATAGCCTGCGCGATCTCGCGCATGCGATCGTTGCCGGTCGGTTGCTGCAGGATCCAGGATATTTGCCAGCCCCCGTAGGCAAGTGCCGCCGCGCCGCAGATGAAGGCTAGCCAGAGACCTCCGCTCATAAATTTCTCCCCTGAATGAGGCCCTTGTCCCGGGCCCGAATGGATGAAAGGCGCGGAATTATAGCAGCAGCGAAGAAGCTAAAGCCCGAATGCGGGAAGCTTCTTCGGAACAGGGGTGTTCTTCAGCTTCACGTAATCGGGCAATCCGTTCTTGTATGGCGGCGGCGCCTCGCCCTGGATCAGCGGCGAGAGATAGGTGCGGCATTTTGGCGTGATGTGGAACCCGTCCTCGGTGATGAAATCGCGCGGCATCATCTTTTCCTTGTTGGCGATGTCGGCGAGGTTCGCAACGGCAACGCGCCAGCGATAGGGCGTGTTCGAAACGCGCTCGATGATCGGCATCACCGCGTTCTTCCCGGCGAGGGCGAGCTTCACCGCGGCCGCGCCGAGCTTGTAGGATTGTTCGACGTCCACTCTGGATGCGATATGGCGGGCGGAGCGCTGCAGGTAGTCGGCGAGCGCCCAGTGATATTTGTATTTCAGACGGTCCTTGACGAGCTTCGCGACGATCTCGCCCGCGCCGCCCAGTTGCGAATGGCCGAAGGCGTCCTTCAGACCGGTTTCGGAGAGAAATTTCCCCTCCCTGTTGCGCAGGCCTTCCGACACGGCGATCGCGCAGTACCCGTCTCGTTCCACGACTTTCTTGACTCGGTCAAGAAATTTCTCCTCGTCGAACTGGATCTCGGGGAAAAGGAGTATTTGCGGCGCGTCGCCTTCCCGGTCGGCAGCGAGGCCGCAGGCGGCGGTGATCCACCCCGCGTGTCGGCCCATCACTTCCATGACGAAGACCCGCGTGGAGGTCTTCGACATTGAGGCGACGTCGAAACCCGCTTCGCGGATCGAGGTCGCGACGTATTTCGCGACCGACCCGAAGCCCGGGCAGTTATCGGTGATCGCAAGATCGTTGTCGACGGTTTTGGGAATGCCTACGCAGATGAGCGGGTATCCAAGTTTTTCGCCGACTTGCGAGATCTTCCAGGCGGTGTCCGCGGAATCGTTGCCGCCGTTGTAGAAGAAGTAGCCGATGTCGTGGGCCCGGAATACCTCGATCAGGCGCTCGTAGTGCGCGCGCTTATAGCGGCATGAGCCGAACGCACCGCCCGGCGTGGTCTTGAGCCTGGAGATCGCCGATGCGGGCTCGCGGCTGGTGTCGATCAGGTCCTCGGTGAGCGCGCCGATGATGCCGTCGCGGCCGGCGTAGACCTTTCTGATGCGGTTTCTGTGCTTGCGCGCGGTCTCGATCACGCCCGCGGCACTCGCGTTGATGACGGCGGTCACTCCGCCTGATTGAGCATAGAACGCATTTTTTGGCTTCATGGCGGCGCGTGCGTTACTCGAGCGCGGCAAACACCCGATCGCGAATCTCCGCGACCGAGCCGACACCCGAGATTTGCCGATACTTCGGCGCACGCGGGTCATTCTGCGCGGCCCAATTCGAATAGTAGTCCACGAGCGGCCGCGTCTGCTTGCGGTAGACCTCGAGCCGCTTCCTAACCGTCTCCTCCCTGTCGTCGTCGCGCTGAATCAGCGGCTCACCCGTAACGTCGTCCTTACCCGCTGTCTTCGGCGGATTGAATTTGACATGGTAGACGCGCCCCGAGGCGACGTCGATCTCGAGCACAAAGTCGAGATCGACGCCGGAATTGCGCATCGCCTCCGCCTGGGGAATGGTGCGTGGAAAACCGTCGAACAGGTAGCCGTTCTTGCAATCCAAGTGCTTCAGCCGTTCCTTCACGAGTCCGATGATGATGTCGTCGGAAACGAGCTGCCCCGCCTCCATGACCTTCTTAGCCGCAAGACCGAGTGGCGTGCCCGCTTTTACCGCGGCGCGCAACATGTCCCCCGTTGAAATTTGCGGAATGCGGAAGTGTTCCCTGATGAAGCCCGCCTGGGTGCCCTTACCGGCGCCCGGTGGTCCCAGGAGGATCAGCCTCACGAGGGCACTCTGAAACTTACCGTCTGTGATCCGTGCGGTCAAACAGCGCCCGTGCGCGTTCCAGGTCTTCGGCCGTGTCGATTCCAGTGAGCGGCGCGTCTTGTCGTACTGCGACGGCGATCGCGTAGCCGTGCCAAAGCGCCCGCAGCTGCTCGAGCGCTTCGAATTTTTCAAGCTGCGAGCGTTCGAGCCGCGGATAGGCACGCAGGAAATCGGCGCGATAGGCATAGATGCCGATATGCCGGTAACAAGGAAGCCCCTGCGGCAAGGCCCGTGTGGAATCCCCGAACGCATCCCGGGCCCAGGGCACTGGCGCCCGGCTGAAATAGCGCGCCAATCCGGCATGGTCCAGCACGACTTTGACGACGTTGGGATTGAACAGCTCGCCCATGTCCCGAATGGGGTGGCAGGCCGTGGCCATGGCCGCCTCCGGCGTGTCCGCAAGCAGGGTCGCTACTGCACGTATGAGGCCCGGTTCGATCATCGGCTCGTCGCCCTGGATGTTTACGACCAGGCTGTCCGCCGCAAGCCCGAGGCGCTCTACAACCTCCGCGATCCGGTCAGTGCCCGTGGCATGGTCGCCGCGGGTCATTACGGCCTGATGGCCGTAGCGTTCTACCGCTACCGCGATGTCGCGGTGGTCGGTGGCCACGTATACTCCGCGCGCGCCGCTTTCTCGCGCCCGATCGGCGACTCGCACGACCATGGGCCTGCCTCCAATATCGGCGAGCGCCTTTCCGGGAAACCGGCTGGATGCGAATCGCGCCGGGATAATGGCGGTGAAGGACATGCGAAGGATCTTAGGCGGTCGCCTCCCCGTTCACTCGTTCACTTCTTCCTCAGGGGGCAGCTTTCTCGCCTCCTCCTCGAGCATCACCGGAATATCGTCCCGAATCGGGAACGCGAGGCGGTCGGCTTTGCAGATGAACTCGCCCTGCGCCCTGCGATAGACGAGCGGCCCCTTGCAGATCGGGCAGACGAGAATGTCAAGAAGTCGCGCGTCCATGAATTCGTTCCAGAATGAGCTCCGTCAACGACGGATCGAATTCGGCACCGACGCGCACCGCAATCAGGTCGCGTCGGCCGAAGTCGCGGCATTTTACCGCATCCTTTTCGGTCATCAGCACGAAATCACAATCGGCGAACTCGAGATCCGCAGCCCGAAACGCGTGGTGATCCGGAAACGGATGGGCCGAGAACGCGAGGCCCATGCGGGAAAGCCCCGCGAAAAACCGCTCGGGATTGCCGATTCCGGCGACCGCGTGCAGCTTCTTTCCGGAAAGCTCGGACTGCATCAAAGGGGCCGCATGCGCATCGACTCGGTACAGACCCGCCGGTGTGAGCCGCATGCGAAACGCGCCCGGCCTCGGCTCGGCGCCGTTCACCACCGTCGCGTCCACGCGACGACCGGGCGGCTCACGCAGAGGACCGGCCGGAAGCAATAAGCCATTGCCGAAACCACGCTCATCCTCGACCGCGATTTCGAAATCTCGCTGCAAGCGGTAATGCTGCAATCCGTCGTCGCAGAGAATCACGTCGCAGCGAGCGTGGGCCGCGAGCAGCGCGCGGGCGGCGGCGGCGCGATCCGCGCCGATCCACACCGGGCACCCCGAACGCTCGGCGAGCACCAAAGGCTCATCGCCAACCTGCGCGGCATCTTCTCCCGCGCTCACCGCGCGAGGCCCGGCGTCCGTCCCGCCATACCCCCGGCTGAGAATTCCGGGGTGCAGCCCCTTGCGGCGCAAAGCTTCGGCGAGCGCGAGGATCAGCGGGGTTTTGCCCGTACCCCCGACCGTCAGGTTTCCGACGACGATCACCGGAACGTGAAGTCGCACCGAGGGCAGCGCGCCTGCGCGAAAGAGCAGGCGGCGCAGGGCTACCAGCAGACGAAAGACAAGGCTTACCGGAAACAGCAGCACCGACACCGGGCTCAGCCGGTACCAG
>VBDE01000159.1 GCA_005883665.1 Betaproteobacteria bacterium | reverse complement strand
CCATCAGGCCGGCCTTGGTGGTGCGCTCCAGAATGTTCTTGCCGCCCATGTGCGCGGAGAGCAGCACCAGCGCCGGCGTCGGGGGATGATCGGCGACGTGGCGCACGGCGAGCATGCCGCCGTTGCTGTGGCCGATGATCACCGGGTGCGGGAATCCGCGCTCGGCCATCCAGCGCGCAGCACTGCGGTTGTCCTCGATTCCCTCGCGCGCCAGCTGAAACGCCCCTCCCTCCGGAACGCGGCTGTTTCGCGTGCTGAGGATGTCGTGCCCGCGGCGGTTGAAAGCGAGGCACGCCAGGCCGAGCCTCACGAGAGCCGGGGGCAGGAAGCGCAGCGCGCCGACATAGAAGTTCATGGTGTTGCCGTGAAACAGCAGCGCCGCGCCCGCTGCCCTGCCCTCGGGCTCGTAGTACAGGCCGTCGAGCGGAATCGTTTGGGTGGGGATGGAGACGAGCTCGGCGCGCATGCGACTACTTCGGGGGAATCACGGGCAGCAAGACGCTCGAGCGCCGTCCCGGCCCAAAGTGCAGCGTGACTTTTCCGCCGAAGATCGCGAGCGGCCGGTCGGTCTCGTCATCATGGATGAAGGGCCCGCAGCCGCGCATGGGATTTTTCATATTGGAGAGGGACGCTGCTTCCCCATCGTGCTCGTAGTCTTTTCCGCGAATCGTGAGCGCGACGCGAAATCCGGCCGGCACGACGATGCAGGTCGGCCAGATCTCGATGTCGAGCTCGACCACTTCGCCCGGCTCAAGCGGCTGCTTCTCGTCGTGCGCGTGGAAAGGGCGGTAAGGCAGCGAGCGTTTCGGATCGAGCTTCCTTTGCGACGCGCGCAGCCAGCCCTGCCCGATCGGCGTGCGCGGGTCGAGCGCCCCGTAGAATGAGACTTCCTTTCCCTTCGGGTCGAACACGCGCAGAACTGCGAAGAGGTCGGCGTCCGCGGTCGAGGAGGAAACGAAGAGCCTGAGCGCCGATGGCCCGGTGATCTCGGTTTCGCGCTCGAGCGGCGGCGTGGAGAAGGTCACACCCTCGCTCATGGCGTCGTAAGCGATCGACTGCTCGCCCGAAAACGGCGCCGTGGACAGCCTCATCTCCCCCGGGTCGAGGTGGAAATGCGTCCACTTCGTGCGCGCGAGCGGCCATTCGTTCTCGTGGCGCAGGACGAACTTTTCGCCGGGATGCCTGACCTGCAGCTGCACGCGCGGCTGCTTGTCCCAGCCATTGGCTGAGCCTTTCAGGAAATGATCGAAGAAGCGTTTCTGCAGCTTGACTCCGTAGTCGGTGTAGAACGGCGCCCAGTGCGAGCCGCCGTGCACTTCCAGCCACTTCTGCCGAGACGCTGCAACCGTAAAGCCTTCGAAGTTGCCGCGCGTGTGCAGTCCCTGCCCGCCCCAGTTCGCGGCCGAGAGCAGCGGGCCTGCCACATGTTTTCGCGATTCTTCTCGAGCTCCTCGGGCGAAAGCGTCTCGGGGCCGCAAACGGTATCGCCGGTGACGCGGTTCTTCGCGCCGCGCTCGCCCTGCCCGTGCTGTACCGTCTTCACCTGCATTTCCTGCCAATTCTTGCGGAAGCTGCAGATGATGCCGCCGTGCCGGTTGCCGTCGCGGTAACTGTCGCACCAGCCTTCCCACACGCAGATCGCTGCGAGATGCGGCGGCTGCGACGCGGCCGCGCGCCACTGGTTGCTCGCGTAGTAGGAAATTCCGTTCATGCCGACTTTTCCGCTGCACCAGGCTTGCGCCGCCGCCCACTCGATGCAAAGGTGGATGTCGCGGGTCTCGCGGGCGTTGTTGTGGCACAGATAGCCCGGCGAGCGCCCCGCGCCGCGCGAATCGACGCGCACGCAGGCGTAGCCGTCCGGCACCCACTTTTCGGGATCGACCACCTCCCAGTTGGCGTACTGGTTGCTGCTGCCCGCGACCGCGTCGGGATAATCGCGCGCCATGATTTCCCACGCGGTCTTGTAGCCCTCCTGGAACGCTAGCCCCTTGCCGTACGGCCCATAGGAAAGAATCGCCGGATAGCGACCGTCCGCCGCGGGGCGGAACACGTCGGCGCGGAGCACCAGGCCGTCGTCCGTCGGGATCGGCACGTCCCAGTCGATTTTCATGCCTTCTCGGAAATCACCGCCCGATACGGGTATTGGCGAGCTCCAGCCGGTCAGCGAGGTTGCGCGCCAGCGCGCGGGTGAGATAGAGCTGCGCACCGACGCTCATCTTGCTGAACGCGTCGGGTCTGAATTTTGCGAGCAGAAGCTCCGTCACCGAATCCACCGTCGCGTTCCGCGGCACCTCGCCGCCACGGATGTAGGCCATCTCGCCGAAGCACTCGCCCTCGTTGATCATGTTGAGCAGGCGCCCCTGACGGGTCACCCTGGCCTGCCCCCTGCCGATGAAATAGAAGCTCTTTCCTTTTGCGTTCTCGGTCACGATCGTCTGATCGGGCCCCACGCGCGCCCAGTCGCCGGCCCGCGCAAGCTCCCAGAATTCCGTGTCCGAGAGGGCCGCGAGCATCTCGACCTTCCTCAGTGCGACGTATTTCTCGCTGTCGGGAACGACGCCGGACGGAAGAGTCTGCTGGACGACTCTCGAGAGCTCCGCGGCGAACTCGGCCCAGCTCGGGTAGCGGTGCTCGGGCTTCTTTGCCATCGCGCGCAGGACGACGGAGTCCACAGACTTCGGCAATCCGGACCGAGCGCTGCTCGGCGGAATCGGATCCTGTTTCTGGATTTTCTGCACCAGAATCTCGATGGTCTCCCCCGTGAAAGGCTTGTTGCCGGTGAGGAGTTCATAAAGCGACACGCCGAGCGAGTACATGTCGCTGTGGAAGTTGAGCTCCTTGCCCGCGATCTGCTCGGGCGACATGTAGTAAGGCGAGCCCATCGCCGCGGTCTGAACGACCTGGCTCTTGCGCAGGTAAGCCGCGCCGAAATCCGAGATCTTTACCTCGGTGCCTTCGGCGATCATGAGGTTCGCCGGCTTGATGTCGCTATGGACGATGCCTTCTCTGGCGGCGTATTCGAGGGCGCCGCAGCACTTGAACGCGATCTGCAGCACGTCGCCCACAGGGAGCAGCTTGTCCCGCGCGACGTGCCTGGAGAGATCGCCGCCTTCCACGTATTCCATCGCGATGTGGCCCGAGTCCTTCTGCACCACCGCGTCGAGGATCGCCACGATGTGGGGATGCCGGAGTTTTCCGGCGAGCGAAGCCTCGTTCTGGAACTGGGAGCGGTACACAGTGCCGAATTCGGGATCCCGGAATACCTCGGGCTCGATCGTCTTGAGCGCGACTTCACGCCCGGTGAAGGTATCCCTGGCGAGGTACACCGTTCCCGTCGCGCCCTTGCCGATCGCCTTTTGAACGTCGTACTTGCCGACCTGAAGGCTCAGGTCCATCTGAACGGCAGGTCCGGCACGCGCTCTCCCTGTCTGCACTGGGCGATTCGAATTGCGGCATGATTGTGTCATATCCCGGCGAAAAACGGGCGCAAGGAATTTCGCCGACAAGCCCGGCGGTACGCGCGGGCCGGCTCGGGACAATGCAGATCAAGCGCCTAGCGTGTTATCGCACGGCAGGGAAGCGCGCCGTCGGCCGATCCCGACGGAGCGCCGGGCGCACTTACTTGTCCGACAGGTCCTCTGCATTGGGCCAGACGTAGACCTTCAGGTGCCGATCCAGAGCTCCGCTCGGCGCGATCCGGTCCAGGTCGAACGAGGAAGACATTCCGTTGAAGGCCCAGGCGAATTCCTGTCCGTTCGCCACGAATTTCACGACCTCGCCGCGCTCCACCGTGATCCACCGGGTCTTGGGATCGATGGAGATGGTGCGCTGCGCGGCCGACGCTTGCGCGGGCTTGCCGAGCATGTCGGCTTCGGTCACGCTGGCAATGGCGGCAAGGCTCGTGGCGGAAAGGGTCAATGCTGCAACAGCCGGAACAAACAGTCTCATGGCGTTCCCCTTAAGTGAGATGACGCCCGGCGGAAAGAAATTCACCCCGGGCAGGCATCCACTTTAGAGTCCCATTTCGAACGCGGCCCTGACCGGCTCATTACATTTTGGTCATTTTCCGCGATTCGTCGCGGCGCCTCTTCACCAAACAATTGCAACCAGTGCGTTTGCCAATTGAAGCATGCCCGCAATAAAGGAAAGAACCGCGGTGGCTTCCACCCATGGAAAGTTTCTGCTCTTGGCAACCGTTTCCTGAATAATCGGAGCTTTCTTTGGGGGAGAAAAGAAATGGAACGAGCGGGTCATCGCCGGCATGACACCCGCAACGAACAGCGCCAAGCAAGCATAAAGATAGCTGATCCCCTTACCGCTCAGCCAAACTGCGAAAACCGCCACCGACAACACCAGGAGAACGTTCTGGAAGATATCTAGAAGACGATATGCCTTTCTGAGTCTTTCGTTGAGCCCTTTCGAGGAGATTCCCAAAGCGCCCAGTAGGACGAGCGTGTCCTCAAAAACGCCCTTGCCCCAACCGGTATCAACGTCCGAGACACCTAAAGTGATGTGTGCACTGCGAAACTCAACGTGAAGCTCGCAAGTGCGGTGTTCCGCCGCCGTGAGCAAGAGCTCCACGCGTACGTGCTCGAGCTCTACCGAGGAATGAGGATCGGTCACCTTCCAAGACTCGGGCCCTTCCAGCTCCGTGATTTTTCCGGCGCTGATCGCCTTGGCCTTGATCTTCCTGGATCTTGTAGGCAGCCCCGGCTTGAAGTCGACGAGTGCCTCCACGAGGGCCTTGAGGAGCGCCTTGGAGATGGTGCGGGGCGCATAGGCCTCTCTGTATTGAGTCCGGACGTTGGTCATGAGAGATTGGAAATATCCCCCGTCGCACCCCCCTGCACAGCGCTGTGACCGAAGCTACAGATATCTCTCCTGTGATGGCTGGCCAAATTGCCCGGCACCATTATCAATCAGCCTTGCGTATCCTCGTGCTATTGTTTTCCCTGTACAAGACATCTGGCACATTTGTTCTTAGATAAAACACAAACTGGCCAAATGTATCAATTTGTTGGATTTTGACAGAGGTGTGCGGGCTGTCAGGACCCGTCCATCAAGATTTTGATTTCGACTCTTATTGGATACCACTGAGGTTTGTCGCTGACCAACGACAGCACGTGAAAGGCTAGACTATGCGAGCGAATCGCTTCCTCCGTTCTTCAGGGGTCGTCGCGGTGTTCCTTCTGTCCCTGTGTGCAACAGCGGCTTGGGCGCAATACCCGAGCCGGCCGATTCGCCTGCTCGTGCCCAATCCGCCGGGCGGTGCCACCGATACGATTGCCCGCGTGGTCGCCCCCCGGCTCGGCGAGGCGCTCGGGCAGCCGGTGGTGGTCGAGAATCGCCCTGGCTCCAACGGCAACCTCTCGAGCGAACTCGCCGCAAGGGCCGCGCCCGACGGATACACGCTGCTCCTGGGGCAGGACAGCCAGATCGTCATCAGCCCGCATCTGTACGCGAACCTGTCGGTCGATACGCTGAAGGATCTCGCGCCCGTATCCACGCTCGTCACGACCCAGATGGTGCTCTCGAGCAACCCCGCGTTGCCGGTGAAGAACCTGCTGGATTTCCTGGAGTACGCGCGCCGCGCCAAGCCGCCGCTCGCCTACGCTTCGATCGGCAACGGCAGCCAGCATCATCTCACCATGGAAATGCTCAAAACACGCGCCGGCATCGAGCTCATTCACGTGCCGTACAAGGGCGGCGGCCCGGCAACCCTCGCCCTGCTCGCGGGAGAGGTACCAGTCATGTTCGGCGGGAATTCCGTAACGGGACACATCAAGGCGGGTAAACTGCGCGGGCTCGCCGTCGCGGGGAAAAAGCGCTCCGCGACGTTCCCGGACCTTCCTACCTTGAGCGAGTTCTTTCCGGGCCTCGAGGTTACCGCGTGGATCGGAATCTTCACGGCCGCTGGAGTACCGGCGCCCGTGCTCTCTCGGCTGC
>VBDE01000196.1 GCA_005883665.1 Betaproteobacteria bacterium | reverse complement strand
CTGATCAAGCTGAAGGAGATCTACGAGCACCTGGAGACGGTCACCGACAAGTGCGAGGACGTGGCCAATATCATCGAGGGCATCGTCATCGAGAATTCCTGATCCAAGACCGGCCCGCATGTCGATCAGCTTCCAAATCGTGGTGTTCCTGATCCTGCTCGCGCTTGCGTTCGACTTCCTCAACGGCTTTCACGACGCCGCGAACTCGATCGCCACGATCGTCTCCACCGGCGCCATGAGCCCGCACTGGGCGGTCGCCTGGGCGGCGTTCTTCAACTTCATCGCGTTTCTCGTGTTCGGCTTCGCGGTCGCCACCACCATAGGCAAGGGCATCGTCGATCCCGCCATCGTCGATCATCATGTCGTTTTCGGCGCGCTGTGCGGCGCCATCACCTGGAATCTCATAACCTGGTACTACGGCATTCCGTCCAGCTCCTCTCACGCCCTGGTCGGCGGAATCATCGGTGCCGGGGTCGCGAAAGCCGGCGTCGGCAAGTTGGTGGGGAGCGGTGTTCTCAAGACCGCGGCTGCGATCGTGGTGTCGCCGTTGTTCGGGTTCGCGCTCGCCATCGCCCTGATGATCGCCGTGTCCTGGATCTTCGCGCGCTCGACCTCGCAGCGCGTGGACCGCTGGTTCCGGCGGCTGCAGTTCGTCTCGGCCGCGCTCTATAGTCTCGGACACGGCGGCAACGACGCGCAAAAAACCATGGGCATCATCTGGATGCTGCTCATCGCATCCGGGCTTTCAGCCGCAAACGAGCCGCTGCCTTTTTGGGTGGTGCTCGCCTGTCAGGCCGCGATGGGCCTGGGGACTCTCTTCGGCGGCTGGCGCATCGTCAAGACCATGGGCATGCGGATCACCAAACTCAAGCCCGTCGGCGGCTTCTGCGCTTCGACGAGCGGCGCGATGACGCTGTTTCTCGCCACCAGCCTCGGCATTCCGGTGTCCACGACCCACACCATCACCGGCTCGATCATCGGCGTGGGCTCGGCGAGGAAATTGTCCGCAGTGCGCTGGGGCGTGGCCGGCAACATCGTCTGGGCCTGGATTTTCACCATACCGGGCTCGGCATTCATCGCCGGCGTCGCTTGGTTGCTGGGAACAGAATATTTCTAGATGTCCGAGCGCCTGCGCGCCATCGAAGCCGACATCACGCGTCTCGCGGTGGACGCCATCGTCAACGCGGCAAACACCACCCTGCTCGGCGGCGGAGGGGTCGACGGCGCAATCCATCGCGCCGCGGGCCCTGAACTGCTCCGCGAGTGCCGAACGCTCGGCGGCTGCGCCACCGGCGACGCGAAGATCACCCGCGGCTATCGGTTGGCCGCAAAGCACGTGATCCACACCGTCGGCCCCGTCTGGAACGGCGGGGCGAGCGCCGAGGCGGAGCTGCTCGCTTCCTGCTACCGGCGCAGCCTCGAGCTCGCTCTCGCGCACGGGATCCACACCCTCGCCTTTCCGGCCATCAGTTGCGGCGTCTACGGCTATCCGATGGAGCGAGCCGCCAAGATTGCCGTGCGCGAATGCTGCCGGTTCACGCAGGAGCACGACGCGATCGAGAGAATAACGTTTGCGCTTTTCGGCGCCGGCGCGCTCGCGATCTACCAAGCGGAGCTCGCGCAACCGATGCCGTGAGAAAATGAACGGTCATGGCACGTTGGCAGCCTTCGACTCTGGCGCGCTATCTCTTCGTGGCGTATGTGCTGCTCGTCGTCTACGCGAGCCTGCATCCGTTCTCCGGATGGCGCGACCGGGGCCTGCCGCCGTTTGCCTTCCTCACGGCTCCGTTCTCCCGTCCCATCCTAGTATTCGACGTCGTCGCGAACATCATCGGCTACATGCCGCTCGGCTTTCTCGCCGTGTTGGCGGTGTATCCCTGGCTGCGCCGCAGTTACGCTTTTGGTTTCGGCCTCGCCTGCTCGGTCCTCTTGAGCTTCGCGCTCGAGTCGCTGCAGCTCTACCTTCCTACGCGCGCGTCCTCGAACCTCGACCTGCTCGCCAATGCCGTGGGCGGCGCGGCCGGCGCCCTCGCCGCCCTCGCCACGACTCGCCCTTTGATGGACGCCGAAGGACTGCAGCGCCTGCGCAACAGACTGTTCCTTCCGGGGCGCCGGATCGATCTCGGGCTGGTGCTGCTCGGGCTGTGGCTATTCGCGCAACTCAGTCCCGAAACGCTGCTCTTTGGCACCGGGGATCTGCGCGATTTATTCAAGACACCCTCGGGCAAGCTCTACCCCGCCGAGGTATTCCTGCGCGTGGAGGCCGGAGTCGCCTGCGCCAACGGCCTGGCGGCGGGATTGCTCGCTTTGTGCCTCATCGCGCGCAACCAGCCGGCCCGGGGAGTGGTCGTGATCTTTCTGGCCGCGGCGCTGGCTGTGCACACGTTCGGATTCGGACTGCTCGTCAGCTCCCAGGACATCCTCTCCTGGGTGACGCCCGGAGCCCTCTACGGCGTGGCTGCAGCAATCCTGCTGCTGCTCGTCGTCGCAGGGATTCCACGCACCGCGCAGCTTGCGCTCATGGGCGTTGCGCTGATGGCGGCGACGGCCCTCGTCAATCTCGCCCCCGCCAATCCCTACATGACCGCGTCTCTCGCGCTGTGGCAGCAGGGGCATTTTCTCAATTTCAACGGTGCGACGCGCGTCGTTTCCGCCGTCTGGCCGTTTGCGGCGATGGTCTATCTGGTTCTGCTCGCCGCCGACCGCGGACAGGTGAGAGAGTAGAAAGCGCGCCCGGGGACGCCCGCTCGTCGCAGTATAATCAGCGTGACGCTCGTTCGAGCGGCGCGGGCGCGGCTCAGAAGCCACTGCTTCCGGTATCGCGCGCCGCTCAACTCGCTTGCTGCACACACCCGGAACCTGCGATGAGCTACTACGAAAGACACGTTTTTTTTTGCTGCAACCAGCGCCAGAACGGCGAGACCTGCTGCAACGACAAAGGCGCAAGCGGCATGCGTGACTACGCGAAAAAGCGGGTCAAGGAGTTGGGCCTCGCCGGTCCCGGGAAAGTGCGGGTGAATCAGGCCGGATGCCTGGACCGCTGCGAGGAAGGGCCGTGCGTCGTGGTGTACCCCGAAGGGATCTGGTACACCTACGTCGATCGCGCCGATATCGACGAGATCATCGAGGAGCACCTCAAGGCCGGCCGGCTGGTCGAGCGCCTGCGCATATGAGCGGGGCGCTCGAGCGCATCTTCATCGACGGTGCGGCGGGCAGGATCGAGACGGTCCTCGAGCGTCCTGCGGGTGCACCGCGCGGCGCGGCGCTCGTCGCCCATCCGCACCCTCTCCACGGAGGGACGCTCGACAACAAGGTCGTGCAGACTCTCGCGAGAACCTTCGTCGAGCTGGGCTACGTGGCGCTGCGCCCCAACTTCCGCGGCGTCGGCGCCTCCGAGGGCGTGCATGACGAAGGCAGGGGCGAAACCGAAGACCTGCTCCGCGTCGCCGCGCACGCCAAGGAGGCTTTCGGCGATTCGCCTCTCGTGCTCGCGGGTTTTTCCTTCGGCGCCGCGGTCCAGACGCAGGTGGCGCAGCGCGTGAGCCCGCACCGCGTCGTGCTCGTGGCTGTCGCCGTGGGCCGCTTTCCCTCGGAATCCGTGCCTGGCGACTCGATCGTGATCCACGGCGAACGGGACGAGACCGTGGCGCTTGCGAAGGTGTTCGACTGGGCGCGGCCGCAGGAATTGGCGGTCGTGGTCATCCCCGGCGCCGATCATTTCTTCCATTTGCGCCTGAACGTCATCAAGAACATCGTAAAAGGTTCATGGCGGTACTAGCCGCGCACAATCTGCGCAAGTTCTACGGCGGCGCGGAGGTGGTCGCAGGCGTGAGCTTCGGCATCCAGGCAGGCGAATGCTTCGGGCTGCTCGGCCCCAACGGCGCCGGCAAGACCACCACCTTGAGGCTGTGTCTAGGCCTCACCGATCCCGACGGCGGCTCGGTCGAGCTGATGAAGCGCCCCGTGCCCGGTGAAGCCCGACCGGCCCGCGCACGCGTGGGAGTGGTGCCGCAGATGGACAACCTCGATCCCGATTTCACCGTCAGCGAAAACTTGCTCGTCTACGGCCGTTACTTCGGCCTTTCCGAGCGCGCCATCCGGGCGCGCATCCCCCAGCTGCTCGACTTCGCGGGCCTGACAGCGCGCGCCGCGTCGCAAATCCAGACGCTCTCAGGTGGAATGAAACGTCGCCTCACCCTGGCGCGCGCGCTCATCAACGATCCCGACCTGATCTTCATGGACGAACCGACCACGGGGCTCGATCCGCAGGCGCGCCATCTGATCTGGGAGCGGTTGAAACAACTCCTAGCTGGAGGGAAAACCATCGTGCTCACCACGCATTTCATGGAGGAGGCCGAGCGGCTGTGCGCGCGGCTCGCCATCATGGACCGCGGGCGCTTCATCACCGAGGGAAGCCCGCGCGAGCTCATCCTCCGCCACATCGAGCCGCACGTGATCGAGGCGCACGGCGACGGCGTCATGGATTGGACCGATCACGAGGCGAGAAAGCTCGCCTCGCGCCTGGAGAAAAGCGGCGACACGGTGTTCTGCTACGCCGCCGATCCGACCCCGTTGCTCGCCAGTCTCGCGAACCGAGGGGAACTGCGCTACCTGCACCGGCCGGCGAACCTGGAGGATGTGTTCCTGAAACTCACCGGCAGGGAACTGCGCGACTGATGAGCGTTTTTGCCCCGCCTTCGATGAGCCCGCGCTTTCTGCC
The DNA here is from genome assembly GCA_005883665.1 of Betaproteobacteria bacterium. Lineage (GTDB taxonomy): Bacteria > Pseudomonadota > Gammaproteobacteria > Burkholderiales > SG8-39 > VBDM01. Next base: position 5,175 of record VBDE01000196.1, on the reverse strand, counting down.
GGTTCGTGTGGCGCAAGCTCGCGATTCCCTCCATTCTCGGCAATCTCGCCGACCCCCTGATCTACGTGCTCGGCCTCGGGTACGGCCTGGGTTCGATGCTGCCTGAGGTCGGCGGCGTACCTTACATCGCGTTCCTCGCCGCGGGAATGGTGTGCTCGAGCACGATGAACAGCGCCACGTTCGAATCCATGTACTCGGCCTTTTCCCGCATGCATGTACAGCGCACCTGGGACGCCATCATGAACGCCCCGATCGACCTCGATGACGTCGTGCTCGCCGAACTCGCCTGGGCGGCGAGCAAGAGCGTGCTCTCGGGCGTGGCGATCCTCGCCGTCGTGTGGATGCTCGGCCTATCGGGCTCGGTCCTGTCTCTCTGGGTGATCGCGCTCCTGCCGCTCATCGGCCTCACTTTCGGCGCGCTCGCCCTCGCGGTCACGGCAATGGCGCGCAGCTACGACTTTTTCATGTACTACTTCACGCTGCTGATCACACCGATGAATCTTTTGTGCGGGGTGTTCTTTCCGGTGGAGCAGCTGCCTGCGGCTTTTCAGGCGATCGCCGCGTTTCTTCCGCTCACGCACGCGGTGGCGATCGCGCGTCCGCTTCTGCTCGGCCAGATTCCGTCCGACGCGGTCTTGCACTTGCTCGTGCTGCTTGCCTATGCCGCGGCCGGGTTCTATGCTGCAACGGTCCTTTTCCGCAGGCGGTTGCTCAAGTAGCGATGCTCTGGATCAAGGCGCTGCACGTCATTTTCATGGTGACTTGGTTCGCCGGGCTGTTCTACCTGCCGCGCCTGTTCGTGTAACACGCGATGGCCGAGGATGCGGCGAGCCGGGAACGGTTCAAGATCATGGAGCGCAAGCTCTACTGGGGGATCATGGCGCCGGGCGCGGCGCTGACCCTCGTCTTCGGTATGTGGCTGTGGCTCGGCTACGGCTTCACGGGTGCCTGGCTCTACGCCAAGCTCGGGGTCGTCCTCCTGCTGGTCGCCTACCATCTGTACTGCGGCAAGCTGCTATCCGATTTTGCGCGCGATCGAAATACGCGGTCGCACCTCTGGTACCGCTGGTTCAACGAGGTGCCGGTAGCTTTTCTGGCCGTCGCGGTCGTTCTGGCCGTAGTGAAGCCGTTCTAGCCGTACACGGCGGCACGCTCCGGATTTCCCCTTTTTCGCCAATCTGCTAATCTTGGCATGCTCGTTGCATTCGATTTCCTCCATATGAACGCGAAAAACATCACATTGAGACCCGGACGGCCCACCGATGCCGCGAAGATCGCGGCAATGTCGCGCGACCTGATCGAGACGGGCCTCGGCTGGTCGTGGGGACCCGACCGCGTTGCGCGCTCGATCGCAAACAAGGACACGTTTACGCTGCTCGCCTGCGACCGCGACCGCGTCGTCGCATTCGCGATCATGTATTTCGGCGACGAACATGCCCATCTCAATTTGCTCGCGGTGCGGGCTTCCCATCAGAGACTGGGCATCGGACGGCGCATGGTCGAATGGCTGACCGAGTCGGCTTTCGCCGCCGGGATCGCCACGATTCACCTCGAGCTGCGAGCGGCCAACTACACCGCGCGCAGCTTCTACCGATCGCTCGGCTTCACCGAGTCGGCTTACATCCCGGGTTACTACCGCGGCCGCGAAATGGCGCTGCGCATGATGCGGGTGCTGCGCAAGCCGGGCATCCCGCTGCCCGCCTGGGCCGCGCCGAAGCTGCCGAAGAGCTGACGCCTTCGCGGCGGGATACGCGGCGCGACAGGATCGCCCGACATGCGCGGCGCGGCGCTCGCTCTCACTGCCGGTCTCATGGCGAACGCCGCTCTCGCGGTCCCCGGACTCGAGCCCGGCGTATCGCGCGAGCTCGCGCAATGGCGAGCAAAATACTACCGCGACGTTCGATATGCGCTGGCGATCAGCGTCACCGCCGGCGCGACGAAACTCGCCGGGGCGGCGACGGTCGAGGTCACGCTTGGGCGTAGCGTGCCCGATCTGGTGCTCGACTGGCGACCCTCGCCGGGCGCCTCGGGCGTAGGGCAGCTGCGCGTCAACGGCAAGCCCGCGAAGGCGAAGCTCGAGCGGGAACACCTGATCGTTCCTGCGCGGCTGCTCCGGCCGGGAAGGAACCGTATAACGCTCTCCTTCGAATCGCCGATCGCCTTGTCCAGCAGCGCCGTGACGCGCTACGTGGACCGCGAGGACGGCTCCGAGTACGTCTATACGCTTTTCGTTCCCTCGGATGCGAGCAGCGCTTTCCCCTGCTTCGACCAGCCCGATCTGAAGGCGCGTTTCAGTCTCGAGCTGGTCCTGCCGCGCGCATGGATCGCCGTGGGAAACGCTCCGATCGCGGCAACGGAGGACGTGTCGAACAACCTGCGCCGGTTTCGATTCGCCGCGACCCCGCCGATCAGCACATATCTCTTCGCCTTTGCCGCCGGGCCGTTCGCGGAGGTTCAGGTTCCCGCCTGGCCTCAATCCACTCCCGCGGGGCGCAAGACGGCGCGAGCGCGGCAAGCCGCGAAAGGGCGTCCGGGTTCTCGCGCCAAGGAAAAGGCGGTCGAAACGAGGCTCTTCGTTCGCAAGTCGCAGCTCGCGCGTGCCCGTACGGAGGCCCCCGAGGTGCTGCGGCTCAATCGCGAGTCGGTGCGCTGGTTCGAGCGCTACTTCGATTCGCGCTTTCCGTTTCCCAAGTACGACCTGGTGCTCGTCCCGGAGTTCGCTTACGGAGGCATGGAGCACGCCGGGGCGACCTTTCTACGCGAGGACGCGGTGCTGTTTCCGTCCGCGCCGAACGAAACGGACATCCTCGCGCGCGCGCAGCTCCTGTTCCATGAGACCTCGCACCAGTGGTTCGGCGATTCTGTGACCATGCGCTGGTTCGACGATCTGTGGCTGAAGGAAGGGTTCGCCAATTTCATGGCGGCCAAGGCGGCCGAAGCGCTTCTCCCTGCGCATTCGGTCTGGAACGCCTTCCACGCGCTCAAGACCGCCGCCTACCGGACCGACGTCACGCAGGGGACGACGCCGATCTACCGGCCGCTCTCGAATCTTTCCGGGGCGAAATCCGCTTACGGCAACATCGTCTACGGGAAGGCGCCAGCGGTGTTGCGCCAGGCCGAGTTCTACGTCGGCGCGCCGGTCTTCCGCCGGGCGGTGCGCCAGTTCCTGAAAGGACACGCCTACGCGGCCGCCGACTGGAGCGACCTCGTCGCCGCGCTCGAGCGTGCCTCAGGCCACAAGCTGAAGCGCTGGGCTGAAGCCTGGGTCAAGCGGCGCGGCATGCCGGAGGTGCGCCTCGCCTGGGACACCGATCGCGAAGGGCGGCCGAGGAACACGGTCCTGGAACAGCACAACGTGCTCAATGAAGGCGGAACGTGGCCGATGAAGCTGAGGGTGTTCGCCTTGTCCGAAAGCGGGCTTCCCCGCTCGGCCGATGCCTTGTTGCGGGGCGAGAGCACGAGCGTTCGCGCAATCGACGGCATGCCGGAGATCGATTTCGCGTTCGCGAATTTCGGGGATTACGGCTACGGGCGCTTCCTGCTCGACCCGATGAGCCGCGAGGCGGTGCTCGCACGCCCGGAAATCGTGCAGGGCGATCTGCTGCGCGCACTCGTCTTCGGTTCGCTCTGGGAATCGGTGCGGGACGCCGAGCTTGCGCCCCTCGCCTATCTCGATCTCGTCGTTCGCGTCGCCCCGGTCGAGCGGGACCCGGTGACGCTCGCCGGCCTGCTGCAACGCGCGCAGGTCGCCTTTCTCCACTATGCGTCGGATTCGCAGCGAGACGCTCTGGCGGAACGCTTCGAGCAACTTCTCGTGGAGGGGATGCTGCACGCGGACGCGCCGGGACGTCGCATCACTTTCCTCAGAACGTTCACGGCGAGCGCCTGGTCGGAGAACGGCCGCTCCCGGCTCAAATCGCTCCTCGCGAACACGCTGGAGATCCCCGGGGTGAAGCTCAGCTCGCGCGACCGCTTCCGCGCAATCGCACGGCTGCTCGCGCTCGACGACCCGGAGGCGAAGGAGCTGCTCTCCGCTCAGATCGCCGCGGATTCCGGAGACGACGGCCGCCGCTACGCCTTTGCCGCCGCCGCTGCCGAGCGCAGCGCCGAGGCGAAGCGCGCCTATTTCGAGCGTTTCTTCAACGAGCAGGGCCTGCCCGAAAGCTGGATCGATGCGGCGCTCGGGCCCTTCAACGCGGTCGAGCACGCCGAGCTCACCCAGCCCTACCTCGATCTCGCGCTCGCCGCCTTGCCCGAATTCAAGCGCACGCGCAAGATCTTCTTCGTCAACAACTGGCTGGCCGCCTTCGTCGGCGGACAGCTGGACGCCGCCGCCCTCGAACAGGTGGAGAGCTTCGCAAGCCAGCCTGAGCTCGAACCCGACCTGAAGCTCCAGCTCCTCGAAGCGATGGACGGCCTCGCGCGCACCGTCAAGATCCGAGCGAGGTTTGCCAGGCTCTTGCCGTGACCAAGTCGGCAATCTCGCGGAGGCGCCTCCTGCGCGGGGGTCAATCCAGCGCGCCGGCGGCGTAGGCGCGTTCGATTTCGGTGCGGAATTTCTCGTGCACCCGTTCGCGTTTGACCTTGAGGGTCGGCGTAAGCAGCCCGTTCTCTACCGTCCAGGGTTCGCGAGTCGTCACCACGCGCCGCACCCGGATGTAACCCGGAAATCCCTTCAAGCGCTCGTTGGCGCGCTGGATGAGGCGCTTTTCGTCGGTCTCCTGAGTCACCGCGACGAGCGTCAGGAACGGCCGCCCCTCGCCGACCAGGACGCCTTGCTCGAATACTCCATCCCCGAGGATGGCGAGTTCCACGTCTTGCGGCGGAAGTTTTTCGCCGTTCGAGAGGACGAGCACGTCTTTCAGGCGCCCGCGTATGAAGATCCTGCCGTCCCGGATTTCCGCAAGATCGCCGGTATGCAGCCATCCCTCGCGGTCCAGCGATTTCGCACTGGCCTCGGGATTATTCCAATAGCCCTTCATGATGCTCGGGCCCCTTGCAAGCAGCTCGCCGCCCGCGGCGATTCGCACCTCGACGTTGTCGAGCGGCATGCCGACCGATTCCGGGACGTTGCTCTCCGGCCGATTCACCGAGATCACCGGAGAGGCCTCGGTCATTCCGTATCCCTGGAGAACCGGCAGCCCGAGCCCCAGGAACAGCCACGCAATCGCGGGA
>VBDE01000195.1 GCA_005883665.1 Betaproteobacteria bacterium | reverse complement strand
GCCTCGCGCACCATGCTCTACGACATCCACCGCGGCGAATGGGACGACGAGCTGCTTCGAATCTTCCGCGTGCCGCGATCGCTGCTCCCCGAGGTCCTGCCCTCCTCCCAGATCTACGGTTCGACCACCAGAAACATGCTCGGCGCGGAAGTCGCCATCGCCGGAATCGCCGGCGACCAGCAGGCTGCGCTCTTCGGCCAGGCCTGCCACGAGGCCGGCATGGCGAAGAACACCTACGGCACGGGATGTTTTCTCCTTCTCAACACGGGCGATACGGCAATCGCGTCGCGCAACGGCCTGATCACCTCTTGCGCGGCGCAAGCGGGCGCGAAGCAGTTCGCGCTCGAAGGCAGCGTCTTCACCGGCGGCGCTGTGGTGCAATGGCTGCGCGACGGCCTGCGGTTGATAAAGAAGTCAGTCGACGTGGAAAAACTCGCGCTGAGCGTTCCCGATTCCGGCGGCGTCTATCTCGTGCCCGCTTTCACCGGCCTCGGCGCGCCGCACTGGGACCCGTATGCGCGCGGCACCATCGTCGGCCTCACGCGCGGCTCGAACGCGGGCCATATCGCGCGCGCCGCGCTCGAATCGATCGCGTTCCAGTCGGCGGACCTTCTGCACGCCATGGAACAGGACTCCGGCGTGAAATCGAAAGAGCTGCGCGTCGACGGCGGCGCCGCGGCGGACGATCTGCTCATGCAATTTCAATCCGATTTGCTCGGCGTGCCCGTGGTGCGTCCGCGCGTGCTGGAGACCACGGCGCTGGGGGCGGCTTATCTCGCCGGATTGGCCACCGGCGTGTGGGCGAGCCGCGAGGAAATCGCGAAACAATGGAAAGTCGCCAAACGCTTCGAGCCGCGGATGAACCGCGAAGAGGCAGAGAGGCGGATGGACGAGTGGAAGCGCGCGCTCGAGCGGGCGAGGGATTGGGAAAAGGGGTGATGGAGGCCGAGAGGTAGGTCGGGTAGAGAGCTAGAGACCGTCGAACCGGCGGCGAGCACCGCCGCGCCCGCCTACTCCGCCGTCGCGCCCGTGGCGCGGATCACCTTGCCCCAGCGCTCGCGCTCCTGGCGCAGGAACAGCGCCATTTCCGTCGGCGTGCTCCCGATCGCGTCGACGCTCATGCCGAGCAGCCTTTTCGCGACATCGGGCTGCTTGAGCGTCTGGGCGATCGCAGCGGACAGCTTGTTCACTATCGCGGCCGGCGTCCCCGGCGGCGCCACCATGCCGAACCAGGTCAAGGCGACGAATCCCGGCAGCGCCTCGGACATCGCGGGGATCCCGGGCAGGAGAGGACTGCGCCTTTCGCCCACCGCGAGCGCGCGCAGCTTGCCGGCGGAGAGTTGCGGAAGCACGGAGCTGAGCTCCACGAACATCATGTCGACCTGTCCGCTCAACAGGGCCGTCTGGGCGGGAGCGCTGCTCTTGTACGGCACGTGGACGATCATGACTCCGGCCAGCGATTTGAACATCTCGGCTGCAAGGTGGCCGGTGGTGCCGTTTCCCTGCGAAGCATAGTTGAGCCGGTTCGGATTGGCCCTGGCGAAGGCGATCAGCTGCTGCACGCTGTTCGCGACCCCATTGGGGTGCATCGCCAGCACCAGGGGCGCCGTCCCGACCAGTGAGACCGGCCCGAACGCATCCGGATCGTGGGCGAGCTTGGGATAAAGGCTCTTGTTGACGACCAGCGGCGCCGGATAGGAGAACAGGAGCGTATAGCCGTCCGGATTGGCTTTTATGGCGTATTCCGCGCCGATGTTGCCGGCCGCGCCCGCGCGGTTGTCGACGATGGCCGGCTGGCCCCATTTTCTCTGCAGCTCGCCGGCGATGATACGCGCCAAAGTGTCGGTCGTGGCCCCGGGCGCGGCCGGGACGACGATCTTGATCGGACTGCCGGGATAGTCCTGTTCCTGGGCCAGGGCCGAGAGAGCGAATGCCATCGCGCCGGCAAGCAGGGTTCGGCCAAGCACGATCTTTCTCGCGGTCATGTCCTATGCAGCCCGAGCGGCCTCGGCGGCGGATCAAAATAGTATCAAAATAGCGCCGACGCCTGCGGAGCACGCCATCTCAGGGCCGCAGGAAAGAGCACAACGGAACTCCATTTTCGCGGCGGCCAACAGGAGGGTTGAAGATGCCCGTCATCGACGCAGACTCGCACGTGGTGGAAACGGAACGGACCTGGACGTTCATGCCGGACGAACAAGAAGAGTACCGGCCCGCGGTGCTCGCGCGCAAGAGCGGCCGCACCCGCGCCTCCGAATACTGGCTCATCGATGACCGGGTCTTCGCGAAGAATGCCAACATCGGACAAGACACGCCGGAGGCGGCGCGCGAGGCCGCCGATATCGCGAAGCGTGTCGCGCACATGGACGCGCTCGGCGTCGACGTGCACGTGCTTTACCCGTCTCTTTTTCTCAGACCGCTGACCAAGCGGGTCGAGGTCGACACCGCGCTTTGCAGGAGCTACAACCGCTGGCTGGCGAGCATCTGGCGCCAGGCTCCGGAGCGCCTGCGTTGGGTGGTGATTCCGCCCATGGGCGACCGCGAAAAAGCTCTGGAGGAAATCCATTTCGGCAAGGAGCACGGCGCCTGCGGCGTGTTCGTGCGCGCCTTCGAGGACGATCAGCGCATCTCCGATCCCTACTTCTTTCCGCTCTACGCGGCGGCGCAGGCGCTGAACCTGCCTATCTGCATCCACGCCTCCACCGGCAACTTCGATCACTTCGAGCTGTTCTTCACCGACTCCGGTTTCTCGACGTTCAAATTGTCCGTCGTCGGGACCTTTCATGATCTTCTTCTCAAGCGGGTGCCGGCGAAGTTTCCGGATTTGCGCTGGGCATTCATCGAAGTGAGCGCGCAGTGGTTGCCCTACGTCATGAACGATCTTTCGTTGCGGTTCGGGAAGCGGGGCGAGCCTTTTCTCAGCAAGGCTGCGCTCAAGGAGAACCGCATGTACATCGCCTGCCAGACCTCGGACGACCTCGATCTCATCCTCGAACGGGTCGGCGAGGAGAACATCGTCATCGGCACCGATTATGGCCACAACGACACGGCCTCGGAGCTGCACGCGCTGCGCAAGCTGCGTCAAGGCGGCGCGATCGGCGCGGCGACGGCGAACAAGATCCTGTGGGAGAACCCCAAGCGGCTGTACGGCTTATAGTTTTCCACGCGCCTGCGGCCTGCCGATCCGATGGCTGGAAGAGAAACACTGAGCGCACCGGATTTTTTTATCCGAAGCCTGGGTCTGTGCAGCCTGCTGCTGTCGGCGATCGCGCTCGCGGTCGAGAGCACTCCGGAGATGGCGCGGCTGGCGCGCTATGCCGGCGTCGACCGCGAGCAGGTGCTTGTCCGCGGGGCGCAGAAGGAAGGCGAAGTGACTCTCTACGCCGGGACGCAAATCAACGATATGCGGCCGGTCATCCAAGCCTTCACGAAGAAGTATGGCGTACGCGTCAATTTCTGGCGCGCGGGCAGGGAGGAGATACTGAGCCGTGTCGTCAACGAGACACGCAGCGGCCGAGCCGGCGCAGACGTGATCGAGCAGAGCGGCCTGACGCTGGAGATGCTCCACCGCGAGGTCCTGCTGCAGAAAGTGGAGTCGCCCGCGTTCCCGACTTTGATGCCGGCCGCCCTGGCGCCGCATCGGGAATGGACCGCGGTGTCCTTGGATTACGTCGTGCAGGCCTACAACACGAACCTGGTCAAGAAATCCGAGCTGCCGCAGCGATGGGAGGATCTGCTCGACGCGAAATGGAAGGGCCGTCTCGGCATCGAGAGGTACAACGCGGAATGGTTGCTCGCGGTCGTGGGACAAATGGGCGGGGAAGAGAAAGGCGTGGCGCTGCTCAAGGAGATCGTGCGCAAGAACGGCGTTTCGGTGCGCAAGGGCTACACGCTGCTGACCAAGCTGACGGCTTCAGGCGAGGTGCCCCTGGCGCTCACCGTCTACAGCTATATGCCCGAACAACTGAAGAAGGCAGGCCAGCCTATCGACTGGTTCTTTCTCGGCGGGAAGGCGCTCGCAAGGCCTCACGCCATCGGCGTCACTCGTCGCGCACCGCATCCCGCGGCGGCGCTGCTGTTCTATGAGTTCGAGCTGACCGAGGGCCAAAAAATACTGGCGAGCCACGATTTCGTTGTGACCAGCAATGCGATCAGGAATCCCGTCCGGGAATTGCCGCTCGACCTGATCGACCCGGGCGAAGTCCTCGACCGTTACAAGAAGTGGGACGGCCTGTACGACGAGATCTTCGTGAGTCAGGCGCGTTAGGCCGGTCCGGGCGAGGAAACCGAGCAGGGACGAAGCGGGAGCGCTTCAACCCGTTCCGCCCACCGTAAGTCCGTCGATCCTGAGCGTCGGCTGCCCCACGCCGACCGGCACGCTCTGGCCTTCTTTTCCGCAGGTGCCGACGCCGGTATCCAATGCGAGGTCGTTGCCGATCATCGAAACGCGCGTGAGCGCGTCCGGCCCGTTGCCGATCAGCGTTGCGCCTTTCACAGGGTGGGTCACGTTTCCGTCTTCGATCATGTACGCCTCGGAAGCGGAGAACACGAACTTGCCGTTGGTGATGTCGACCTGCCCGCCGCCGAAGTTGACCGCGTACAGGCCCTTCTTCACCGAGGCGAGGATCTCTTTCGGGTCCTAGTGTTGGTCATGCGCGGCATCACCACGTGGGCGAACGACTCGCGCCGGCCGTTGCCGGTGACCGGCACCCCCATCAGGCGCGCGTTCAGGCTGTCCTGCATGTAGCCGCGCAGCACGCCGTCCTCGATCAGGGTGTTGCGCTGCGTGGGATTGCCTTCGTCGTCGATGGAAAGCGAGCCGCGCCGGCCGGGAATGGTGCCATCGTCCACGACCGTGACTCCGCGCGCCGCGACTTTCTTTCCGATCTTTCCGGCGAAGGCGGAGGAGCCCTTGCGGTTGAAGTCGCCCTCGAGGCCGTGGCCGATCGCCTCGTGCAGCAGAATTCCCGGCCAGCCGGGCCCGAGCACCACGGTCATGGTGCCCGCGGGCGCCGGACGCGATTCGAGATTGACGAGCGCCTGGTCGACCGCGTGTTTCGCGTACTCCTGCAGCCGTTGCTCGGTGAAGTGGCCGTAGTCGCTGCGCCCGCCGCCGCCGCCTGTGCCCTGCTCGCGCCGGCCGTTTTGCTCGACGATCACCTGCACTGAGAGCCGCACGAGCGGGCGAACGTCCGCCGCCTGCACGCCGTCGGACCGGGCGACGAACACGACTTCGTATTCGGCGGTGAGGCTCGCCATGACCTGTATGACGCGCGGATCGCGAGCGCGGCAGAGCTGCTCCAGACGCTCCAGCAGCTTCACTTTCTGCGTGTCTTCGAGCGAGACGAGCGGGTCGATCGGCTGATAGAGTCGGAGGCTGGCGCCTTTGCGTACCGCCGCCGGATGGCGGCGGCCGCCGCCTGCCGCAATGGCTCGGGTCGCCTTGGCCGCATCGTCCAAAGCCGGCAGGCTGATCTCGTCGGAGTAAGCGAACGCTGTCTTCTCCCCCGCGATCGCGCGCACGCCCACGCCCTGGTCGATGCTGAAGCTCCCGGACTTGACGATTCCTTCCTCGAGGCTCCAGCCCTCGCTGCGCGAGTACTGGAAATAGAGGTCGGCGTAATCGAGCCGGTGCGAAAGCAGCGATCCGAAAACGCCCGCGAGCTTGCCGGTTTCGAGGTCGTGCGGGGCGAGCAGGAAGGACTGCGCGGTGGAAAAAAGCTGCTCGGGGGCGTTCATGAAGGGGATATGAGGGTGGCCCAGCCGGTATTCTAGCCCCGCGCGCGCATTACAACACCCGATGAGCGAGCGCGGGAAGGCTGCGGCGCATCTTCGCCTGGAACGCCGGGTCGATCTCCGCCACGACCACGCCGGGCCCGGCGGCCCGCTCGGCGACGACCTTGCCCCAGGGATCGACCACCATGCTGTGGCCGTGCGTCTGCCGGCCGTTCGGGTGCTTTCCCCCCTGGGCCGGCGCGAGCACCCAGGCGAGGTTTTCGATCGCGCGGGCGCGCAGCAGCGTTTCCCAGTGCGCTCGCCCGGTGGTCGCGGTGAAGGCCGAGGGAACGAGGATGATGTCCAGCGGCGCGAGCGCGCGATAGAGTTCCGGAAAGCGCACGTCGTAGCACACCGAAAGCGCGATGCGCCCGAAGGGCGATTCGATCGCGCAGGATTGGGTGCCCGCTTGGATCGTTTTTGCCTCGTCGAAGCGCTCCGCTCCCAGCTCCAGTCCGAACAGGTGGATCTTGTCGTAGCGCGCGACGCGCCGCCCGTCCGAGTCGTAGACGAGGCAGCTGTTTCTCACCTTGCCCGGATCGTCGCACTCGAGCGGCACCGAGCCGCCGACGAGCCACACGCCGTGCCGCCTCGCGGTCCCGGAAAGAAACTCCTGGATCGGCCCGGCGCCGTCCTCTTCCCTCGCGGCCACCTTGTCCGTGTCGCGCATGCCGAGAATGCAGAAATATTCAGGGAGCACCACGAGCTTCGCTCTCTGTTCGGCCGCTTGAGCGACGAGCTTAGCGGCGGCGGCAAGATTCTCATCGACCCTGGGCGTCGACACCATCTGCACCACGGCGGCCTTGAATGCGGCGGGCGCGGTCATGGCAACGACGGCTGCCGAGCGGGATCGGTGCCGCGCACCTCTGCTTTGAGGCGCTCGGGAATAGGCTTGTCCCAGGTTCCGGTAACGCGGTATTCGAATGTCAGGGCCTGGCCGAGCGGATTCTTCAGGATCTTGTCCAGGATGAACGCCCCCAGACCCCAGATCGGATTCACGATCACGGCCAGGATCGAGGAAATGCTGTTGCCGACCGAAGGCTCGACGCGCACGTGCAGGTCCTGCGTCTCGTTCACCAGATCCACCTGCCCGTCCATCTGCACTTTCGCAGAAGGTCCGCGCATCTTGAAATCCTTCGTGGTCATCGTGCCATTGGCGATGTCCACCCCGCACTCGACGAGATCGAAGGCGAAGCCGCGGCCGAAAAGCTCGCGGAAATCCAGGGTGATCCAGGACTGCATGCTGAGAATCCCGATGAGCCGCGCCGCGCCGGGCTCCGCTTTCAGAAACTGCCCCTGATATGCCTTGAAGTCGAGGTGCCCCGCCAGGGTCGGATAATCGATGGATTGCGGGTTTCCCGCCCAGCTCAGGTTTCCCGTCAGCTCCGCCGTTCCTCGCTGCACGGTCCTCGGATAACCCATGCGATCGAGATACTTGCCGACATCCATGACCTCGAGACTGATGTTCTTCAAATTGACGCTCGGCCGCAGAGCCCGGCCCTGCCACACGCCGTCGGTCACCTTGAGCGTGCTCTCGGGCCCGGTCAGCACCAGTTTTTCGATGTTCCAGTTGAGCGCCTGGTTGACCGCGACCAGCTCCAGTTTGCCGAGGTTCTTGTTATCCAAGTTCAGATTGTCGGCGATGATGTCGAGCGCGGGCAGGTCGCGCGCCGGGGCTTCCTCCGTCTTTCCCGGGGTCGCTTCGGGCAGGCTGAAATGCTTCAGCCGCGCGACGATGCGCCCGCGGCCTTCGGGGCGCCAGGCGATCTCGCCGGCAAGCTCCCTTGCCGAAACGTTCGCGATCCACACGCTGCCGCTCGTGCCGGCGCGCAGAGCGACGTCGTTCAAGCGCCGCCCGCCGAAATCGAGCGCTGCAATGTTCAGGTCGAGGGCCGACGAGAACGATAGGCCGGTTCCGTCCTCGCCGCCGAGCAGCTCGCGCCATCGGTCCACGTCCACGTAGGGAAGGCTGCCCGTCACGGAGAGACCTTCACGGTCGGCCAGCGCTGCGGGCCCGTTCAAGCTGATGATGCCCCGGTTCACGACGTATGCCGCGCCCTCGCGCTTGCGTTGGACGATGGCGTCGACGGTACGGTCGAGCGATACCTTGATCGTGTCCGTTCGGGGTGGCCCCGGGCTGACGACGCGCTCGACCCGCAGGGGCATGGGTTCGGCCGCCGTTTTTCCGAGCGGCGGCGGCAGGTCGGCGGCAACGCCGGTGAGCTGCGACTGCACGACCAGGGTCAGGGGCCGCCCGCGCGCCCCGGTGAGCGTTCCCTGCCAGGCCGCTGCGCCCGAGACCTGGCGCAGCAGCGCCCCGGCCCAGAAGCGCGGGATCTGCGCCGCGGTCGCGGTTCCGTGAGCGTTGACCGCGATCGTCCCGTCGGCGCGGGTCGCCACCGAAATCGTCGCGGGGCCGCCTAGGAACCTGGCGCTCAGCGCGCGAGCGGTGATCCCGGACTCGGTGAATTCGAGGCGCCCGTTCAGGTGCGAGAAAGGCGGGGCATCGGAGTCCGTTCTGACCTCGTTGTCGATGAGCTGGAATTCGCCGGCCAGTTTGAACGTCTCCGGATTCCGGATCGGGATGTCGAGCCGGAGCGCGAGGCGCCCCACGCCGGCCGCGATCATGCTTTCGGTCATGCCGTCCAGGGCCTTCGTCACGGGGCTTTCGGCGATGAACCGGAGGAAATCGCTGGTCTTGTCCTCTGCGTGGAATTCGAGTTCGACGCGCACGTCCCCGTGAAACAGATCGGGAATGCTCGCGCGCGCGCTGCTTGCCCGGACGCCGAGGACCGCGCCTTTCGAGGCGATGATGCGCATGCTCTTGCCCTCGAAGATGAGGTCGCCCGAGAGGCCGCTCGCCCGGGGCCAGCCCTCGGCGTAACGGAAGTCGGCATCGGTCACTTTTGCGACGATCTGGAAAATTCCGGAACCGGGATCATCGAACGGGAATTTCGCAAGCTCGCCCTTCAGCCTCAACCTCACGTCGTTCGAGTGCCCCGCTTGGATCGATGCCTTGAGATACTCGACGACCGGTCCTGGCAGGAGGGGAACGTAACGGTAGACGGCCCGGCCGTCGGCGTGGAAGAAATTCCCGGTGAGGTCGATGACGCCCGCGCCGCCCAGTCCACGCGCGAAACTGCCGAACAGCGTTCCGGCGATGTCGCTGTTGGCGAACGAAAGGGTGTCGAAAGCGAGATCGAATCGATCCGGGGCGAATTTCCAGCCGACGTGCGCTGCGAGCGAATCGAACTGCAAGGGGCTCTCGGCGACGACCCCGGGCAGCTCGATCGCGACCCGCTCCGAGCCGAGCACGACGCTGCCGCCTTTCTCGCTCGCCTCGAACCGCCCGGTGAGCCCCGCGAATCCGGGAATCCTGTCGTGGGCGCGCGCGGCGAGCCTCGCGAAGCCTCCCCGCACGCTGTAGTGCTGCGGATCCTCCGCGTCGCCCGTCCAGTCGGCTTTCAAACTGCGGACGCTGCCGCGCGGATCGGTTGCGGCCAGACGCGCCCGGGCGGCCTGCGGAAACGGCAGGTACTCGGCGAGTCGTGCGAGCGGCGCGAGCTCGATCCCATCGGCGTCGAGGTCGCCGCCGGGCGGCATTGCGCCGCCGGCCGGCGTCCAGCGCACCCGAAAATCGGCGGGCGGGACGACGATCCCGGTCCCGGTTCTGAGCGTGAGCTTGCGGCCGAAGACTTCGAACTCCTTCCTGTCGCGCTGGCTCGCGCCCAGCCGCCCCCGCAGGTAATCGAGCTCCAGCAGCGGAGTGTCCTTGGCCACGCGGCCCGAAACCTTGGAAAGCGCGAACCCCGCCCTGTCCTGAGCGTATGTCGAACGGATAGTCGACCCAGCGCCGCCAGGCGACGAGATCCGTGTATTCGAGCTCGGCGTACACCTGCCCGACCCATGCGCTCGGATCGCCCGCGTCCACTCCGTCCAGATCGCCGCGCACGTCGAGCGCAGAGGCGAGCTCGGCGGAGGGCTTCGCCTTGAAAGCGAAGCGGTGCCCCAGGAAGCCGTTGCGCAGGACGAAATTGAACTCCGGCAACTCGAGCAGGGGCGCCCCGCGCTGCTTGTCGTCCCAGCTGACGCTCGCGTCGCGGATGATGATCTCGCGCTGCGCCAAGACCCATCGCGCGATTCCGGGATCCCCCGCCTGTTCGGCGTGCAGCTCGATACCTGCGACATAGAACCTGCCGCCCTCGTCCCGCCTGATCTCGAGCCGGGGCCGGTCGAAGACGAGCGAATAGAACCGCGGCGATCCGATCACGGCGGAAATCCAGCCGAGCGTCGCCTCGACGGCGGGCAAGGTCAGCGCCGCGCGACCGTCGTGATCGAAGACGGTCACGTTGGCGAGAAGAAGCTCGGGGCGCAACCCTTGCCAGTCCGCGTCGATGGCGCCGATCGTGATGCGCTGGCCCAGGACTTTCGACGCATGCTGCTCGACGTCGCTCCTGTACTCCGCAACCTTCGGGAGGACCCAGTAGCGAAGGGCGAGAAGGGTCGCGGCGAACAGGAAGTAGACGCTCAGCAGGGCCCAGCCGAGGATGCGTGCGGCGATGCGCCACCGGCTTCTCGGCGGAATCGCTTCGGCTATCGTTTCCTCGATCGCCTGCTCGAGCTGCTCTAGTTTCTGTAGCGGTTGGTCCAAAATCAGTGCGCCCTTCGGCGTGGAAGTTCGGCCCCACAGCAAGGCCGTGATCGGCAACCCAAGGATGAACGCGAGAGCAGCGCCTCGCGACGACAATCACCTGCAACGAGCGCCATTTTACCCGCAAGGCCTTGTCGCCGGGCGAAAAACGCGCTGACAACTCGCTGAAGCTCCTCGATTTTTGCGCGTTTCCGCTAGAATAAGCTCATTTCGGAAACCTCCCGGAGATTCCCATGTCGATGGCCGATCGCGACGGATTCATCTGGTACGACGGGAAGCTCGTGCCCTGGCGTTCAGCGACCACTCACGTGCTCACCCATTCGCTTCACTACGGCCTCGCGGTATTCGAGGGCGTGCGCGCCTACAAGACCGTCGAGGGGACGGCGATCTTTAGGCTGGCCGACCACACCGAGCGCCTGTTCAACTCGGCGCACATCTACATGATGAAAATCCCCTACGGCCGGGACACGCTTATCGAAGCCCAGAAGGAAGTGGTGCGCGCCAACCAGCACGAGTCCTGCTACATCCGGCCGATCGCTTTTTACGGCTCGGAGAAGATGGGCGTGTCCCCGATCGGCGCGACCGTGCACGTCGCCGTCGCCGCGTGGCCATGGGGCGCTTATCTCGGAGCGGAAGCGCTCGAGAAAGGAATACGCGTCAAGACCTCGTCCTATGCGCGCCACCACGTCAACGTGACCATGGCTCGCGCGAAGATGGCCGGAACCTATCCGAACTCGATCCTCGCGAACCTGGAGGCGACCCAGCACGGCTACGACGAGGGCCTGCTCCTCGACGTAGACGGTTTCGTCGCGGAGGGATCGGGCGAGAATCTGTTCATCGTCAAGGGCGGAAAGATCCATGAGCCGGAGCTGACCTCGGCGCTTTCCGGGATCACGCGCGCCTCGGTCATCACCCTGGCGAACGAGCTCGGCTATGAAGTCATTTCCCGGCGCCTCACGCGCGATGACATCTACATCGCCGACGAAGCCTTCTTCACCGGTACGGCGGCCGAGGTCACGCCCATCCGCGAGCTCGACGGGCGCACGATAGGCGAGGGCACGCGCGGACCGGTCACGACCAAGATCCAGAAACTGTTCTTCGACGTGGTCGCCGGCAAGGTC
>VBDE01000194.1 GCA_005883665.1 Betaproteobacteria bacterium | reverse complement strand
CTCGACCTCGAGGCTGTTCACCGCCGCGACCGCCTTCGGCAGCGTGCCGCCCGCGTCAGGATTCACGACCGGCCCGTTGAAGCCCCAGTGCGTGTCGGAAAGCTGGACGAAGTAGAAGTCGCCTTCCGCCGCGCCGGCGAACCTGGCGTCTGCGAGACCCGAGGCGAACACAACGCCGCCCAGCCCCGCCAGCTTTAGAAATTCCCTGCGATCAATAGACTGCCGCATTTCGGTCTCCTGTCCTGTATGGGAAGTAGGAAGCCGGCTCGACGCCGACCACAACCTGCAAGACCCGGGCGGCGACCGTTTTATTCCCGAACTCGCGCGATTTCGCTTCGGAGGAAGCCGGCGCGGAGGTCCCGGCCGATCAGGACCGACCGTAAAAAAAGGCGCCGGATTACGGCGCCTTTTTGTGGAGACAACGGGTCGAACTCGGCGGCTTAGCCGGGAAAGTCTCTGTCACTCGGCGCGACGTAGACCGTCACACTGTGGTTGACGAAGCCCGCCGGGGCAACGTTCGAAACGAAGCGAATGACTTCATAGTGATTCACGTTGACCCACCTGGTTTTGTCGTCGATGGTGATCGTGCGGTCGGCGACGGCGGTGACGATCGCGCGCTCGGCGGAGGGCGCCTGGGCCGGCTCGCCGAAAAGGTCGGTGGGTTTCAACGCGGCGCCCGCGGACAGACTCGCCGCGGAAAGGGTCAATACAGCAATACTGCGGAAGAGCGGCTTCATGTGATTCTCCATTTCGATGGTTAGGATGGGTGTCCGTTCGGCGCGTCTGAGATGAACCGCGCCGAAAGTACAAGCTGCAAGACCCGGTGCAGCACAGGTCTATTCCCGGTCTCGTGAAAAATGGAAGCGCGCAATCCGGTCAGAACAAGTACTATTTCCGCGAGGGCGACGATTCCGGCCGAAACGAGAAACGCTTCCAGGATTTTCTCCGCGGCTAGCCGTCCGCTCGACAACCAACTCGGAAAGCGAAAGTCAGCTACTCGCCAATGAGGACGCGGATTGTATAGGCGGCGGCACGCGCGGCGCAAACACCCGACTGCCGGGAGAAGCCGTGCGTACCAGGAATAAACCCGCGGCGGGCCCGGTCTTGCATCGAGCTTGCGGCGCAATTCAGGCGCGCCGAACGTTATTTCGTTCCAACTATCGAAATGGAGATTCACATGAAACGGCTCATCCCTACCCTGGCCTTGCTGGCGCTCTCCGCAGCCAGCTTGACCACCACCGCCAAAGTGACCGAGGCGGATATGCTCGGCAACGCCGCGCAACCGTCGGCCGCGCAGCGCACCATCGTCATCGACGTGAAAACGAAGTGGATCACCGTGGAGCACGACGAGGTCGTCAGGTTCCTTTCGAACGGCCAGGAATTCGCATGGACCTTCAAAGGCATGTCTTCCTCGTTCGATCTGAACAGGATCGCGCCCGCCGGCGCTCTCGATCGGGCCCTGAAAGTCTACGTCTGGCCCAACGCACGGGATCTCGCGGACAAGGGATAGATAGCGGAGAAAAGTCCTGGAAGCGTTTCTCGTTTCGGCTGGAATCGTCGCCCTCGCGGAAATCGGCGACAAGACGCAGCTCCTCGCGCTCGTGCTCGCGGCGCGCTACCGGCGCCCGGTTCCGGTGATTCTGGGAATTCTCGTGGCGACCCTCGCCAACCACGCTCTCGCCGCTTGGCTCGGCGCGGGCGTCGCGGTGGCGCTCATGGCGGCGTGGACGCTGGTGCCGGACAAGCCGGAAAAGGAAAAAATGCAAAGCGCGCGCCTCGGCGCTTTCGCCGCGACACTCCTCGCCTTCTTCCTCGTGGAGATGGGCGACAAGACACAGATCGCCACCGCCGCGCTGGCCGCGCGCTATGTCTCGATTGCGGCAGTCGTCGCGGGCACGACCCTCGGCATGATGCTCGCCGACGTCCCGGCGGTGTACTTCGGCGATCGCGTTCTCAGGCGGGTGCCGGCGAAGACGATGCACCGGATCGCCGCGGCGAGCTTTGCGTTGCTCGGCTCGCTCGCTCTCCTCGACGCCAGTTGAGCCGCGAGGCTAGCCCGTAGTATCCTATCTGCACTCGCACGGCCCGCACGACGGACCCTCACAATCGCAAGGGGAAATCATGACCAAGCCTATCGTAAGGATCGCCCCCAACAACCCGGTGTTCGACCTGCCGGTGATCGTCGGCATCGAGGAAGGGCTGTTCGAGAAGGCTGGGCTGGACGTGAGCTTCTCGGCGACGTATGCCGACCGCGAGCGCGACAGCGCGGAGAAGCCGGTCCTCTCGCGCTTGAAGGAGCAGATGTTCGAGTGCGGCTCGGCCGACAGCTACAACGTCTGCGAGTGGGCGAGCATCGATCGCCTCGAGCGCGGCAAGCGCGGCGGCAGCATCGCGGCCCTGCGCGCCGCGGTCGCCGCGCAGGCGATCCTGACTTTCGACGACAAGCTGCAGACTCCGCGCGACCTGGCCGACGTTCCCGTGGCGGTGCAGGAGCTCACAGGATCGCACTACACGACGCTGCAGATGCTGGAGAGCGCCGTGGGGCGCGAGCACGTCAAGATCCAGAACGGCAGCCTGCCGTACAAGCGCTGGGAGGGTCTCAGGAACCGCACCTATCGCGCGGCAGCGGTGATGGAGCCTTTTATCAGCCTCGGACTGAAAGAAGGCGCGCACATCATCGCGGCCTCGTTCTATCGCGGGGGCGAGGTGGTTGCGGCCGACCTGACGGCCGAGGAGCGCAAGGCCTACTACGACGCCGAAAACCAGGCGGTCGATCTCATCAACGGCGACTTCTACAAATACGCGCATCACGTCGCCGCGGCCGCGAAGGGCGCATTGCAGCCGCGCGAGCTGCTGCGAGCCTTCGTCCACTACAAGCACGTCGACTACTACGACCCGGCGCTTTTCAACCGCGCTTACGATTGGATGAAGGCCCGCGGAATGACCGAAGGCCAGAGCCAGCACGCGGCTCTGGTCGTCGGCTGATCGATCCCGCGCTCAGAACTTCATCGCCCTTTGCACGGCCGGGCGCGCGGCCATCGCATCGGTCCAGCGCGCGACGTTCGCGAAACCCTCGACCAGAGCGGGCTGCGCGGCCTTCATGCGCGCGATCACGCCGTAGAGAGCGAAGTCGGCGATGGTCACCTCGCCCCCGGCGCAGTAGCGCTGTTTTGCCAGCCTGCCGTCCCAGACCTTCATATAGTTGTTCCACATCGACTTGAACGTTTCGATCGCAGGCCCGTGCTGATCCTTTGCGCGAGACAGCGTGAAGATCGCGTTGACCATGCCGCTCATGTCGCTCGCCGCGCTCGCGAGCGCCTGCCAGAACGCCGGCCGCCCGTCACCGGCTTTCCGCCCGGGCCGTCGCTGTCCACGATCACCGGGATCTGCCCGTTGGGGTTCATTGCGAGGAACGAGGGCGATTTCTGCTCGCCTTTCGCGAGATCGATCGGGTGGAGGTTGTAGGCGAGGCCGCATTCTTCCAGCCCGATGCGTGCGCGCATTCCGTTCGAAGTGCCGGCGGCGTAGAGGTCGATCATGGTTTGTGGCTCCGTGGGGACGTTGAAAGCGGTAACTCTAAACCGAATAGGACTAAAATATAGGGCCAGTCGGAGGGGATCCACAAGGGAGTCGTCCATGACAAGACGGGTTCTGCCCGTTGCAAGCGCGGGTCTGATGTTTGTTGCGTTTCTGGCGGGCGTCGGCATCGCGCCGGCCGCGGCCCAGACCTCCACCGCCCTGACCGGGCGGGTGAGCTCGGCGGAAGAAGGCGTGATGGAGGGCGTGGTCGTCAGCGCGAAGAAGGCTGGCTCGACGGTCACGGTCAGCGTCGTCAGCGACGCTCAGGGCCGTTTCAGCTTTCCTTCGGCGAAGCTCGGGTCCGGCTCGTACTCGCTCAAGGTCCGGGCAACGGGATTCGAGCTCGACGCCCCGGGGTCGGCGGAGATCACCCTCGCCCTGCCCGTCGCGGTCGACCTGAAGCTGCGCAAGGCCCGGGACATCACCCCCCAGATGACGAACGCCGAATGGATCGAGAGCTTTCCCGGGACGCCCGACCAGAAGAAGTTTCTCTACGGCTGCGTGGGCTGCCACACCCTGGAGCGCGTCGCGAAATCGAAGCACGACGCGGGCGGTTTCCTGCAGGTCATGAAGCGCATGGCGACCTACGCCAACAACAGCCACATCGAGCGGCCGCAGGTGCGAGTGGTCGCGCGCGACCCCATGCGCGATTTCGGCCCGGACTCCGACAAGCAGGCCGCGTATCTCGCCACCCTCAACCAGAGCTCGGGTAACTGGTCGTATTCGCTGAAGACGCTGCGCCGCGTAAAAGGCAAGGGGACGCGCGTCGTCATCACCGAATACGATCTGCCGCGCCGGCCCTTGATGCCGCACGACGTGATCGTCGATCGAGAAGGCGTCGTCTGGTACTCGCAATTCGACCAGCAATTCCTCGGCAAATTCGATCCGAAGACGCTGACGCACGCCGAGTTCGCGATTCCCGTGCAGCGGCCCGATTTTCCCAAGGGCACGCTCGACCTCGAGGTCGATCCGGAAGGCAACCTGTGGCTTTCGCACATGTTCCAGTCGGGGATCGTGAAGTTCGACAAGAAGACCGAGAAATTCCAGGCGTTTCCCTTGCCGCCCGGAGTCGTCAACGAGAATTCCCAGCAATCGATGGTCGGCCCGCAGCGCTGGACCGTGGACCGCAAGGTGTGGCTGAACGACGCCGGTATTCCGGGCCTGCATCGCCTGGACATGGCGACCGGCAAGTTCGAGACCTGGAAGCCTTACCAGAACATGAAAGGGCCGCATTCCGTCTACGGCATTTACGCCGATTCGAAGAACAACATCTTCTTCATGGATTTCGGCGGCGAGAACGTCGGCAAGATCGAGGCCGCGACCGGGAAGCTGACGCTTTTCCCGACGCCGACGCCGAGATCGCGTCCGCGCCGGGGCAGGATGGACGACCAGGACCGCGTCTGGTTCGCCGAGTGGCGCGCCGAAAAAATCGGGATGTTCGACACCAAGACGGAAAAGTTCAGGGAATGGAACGTGCCCACTCCCTATACCGCGCCTTACGACGTCGTCCTCGACAAGACCGGCAAGGTGTGGACCGCGGGCATGAACACCGACCGCGTGCTGCGCATGGACCTCGAGACGGGCGAGTTCACCGAATACCCGCTGCCGAGCCAGACCAACATCCGGCGCGTGTTCGTGGACAACTCGGTCACGCCGCCCGCGTTCTGGGTCGGCAACAACCACCATGCGGCTATCGTGAAGGTCGAGCCGCTGGAGTAGGGGTCGTCGGCAACTCATGCGAGAGGATGCATGATGAAGTCGTTCGCTGCTTCGACGACGTTCCGCGGATCTTGCAGTCAAGATCGAGTAGGCGGGAAGCGGACGCGGTAAACGAATTCGGGGCGCACGACGCGCCCCGATCGCGGCACCGCGGCTCGCGCGAGGATCAGCTGCCTTGTTTCCTTCGCTCCAGCTCGTCGCGGTATCTGGACCCGATCGAATGCTCTCTGGGGACTTTGACTTCCGGGCAGGCGAGCAACGTCAGTTTGCGCACCACGCTCGTGGGGATGTCGGGGGAAGGTTGGTTCGCGGCTCTCGCATTGCGCAGCTTGCGCAGCCAATCGATATCTTCGGCAGTCAGCCTGCGGTCCATAGCGGTCTCCCGTATGTTTTGAGGCGCAGGTGCCGCCGCTCGTCCTGCGCGAATGAGTCGATTATCGCAACCTCCGTGCCAGACCATCCAATCCACGATCGATCAAACAGTTAGCGCAGGACTCGGGGCCGGCAAGCCCTTTGATTCCGTCGCCGCGAAGCGACAGCTCCGAGAGAAGGAAATGCTAGAACGCTGATCTGCCAAAGCTTCGGCTGTCGCGTACCGGCGACAGCCTAGGGAATCGCGGATTTCCCCCAGCTGTCTCTCAATGTGACGGTGCGATTGAATTTCGGCGCGCCGGGCCTGGAATCGACGCGGTCGGCGACGAAATACCCGTGGCGCTCGAACTGAAATTGCTGCTCGGCCTCTGCTTCTTTCAGCGCCGGCTCGAGCTGCGCGGTGATGACTTTCTTCGAATCCGGATTCAGATCCAGCACGAAGTCGCTGTCTCCCGCTCCGGGATGCGGGACTTTGAACAGCCGGTCGTACAGCCGCACCTCCGCAGGGTGCGAATGCCTCGCGCTCAGCCAGTGGATGTTCCCCTTCACCTTGACCGACTCCGCGCCCGCCGTGCCCGATTTCGTGTCCGGGTAATAGGTGCAGCGCACGGTGTCCGTCGCCGGGTCGTAGCCCGTGCACTCGACGACATAGCCGTAGCGCAGGCGCACCTTGTTGCCGGGGAAGAGGCGGAAGTAGCCTTTCGGCGGATTCTCGGAGAAATCCTCGCGCTCGATCCACAGCTCGCGCGAGAACGGCAGCTTGCGCCTGCCCAGTTCAGGCTTCTGCGGATGGTTGGGCGCCTCGCATTCCTCTTCCTTTCCTTGCGGGTAGTTCTCGATGACGAGCTTCACGGCATCGAGCACGGCGATGCGGCGGGGGGCGACCTCGTTCAGGTGCTCGCGCATGCAGTCCTCGAGAATCGAGAAGTCGATCCACGAATCGGACTTCGCCACGCCGATGCGCTCCGCGAAGAGGCGAAAGCCCTCCGGGGTGAAGCCTCGCCGGCGCGCGCCGACGAGGGTGGGCATGCGCGGGTCGTCCCAGCCCTCGACGTGCTTTCCCTCGACAAGCTGGACCAGCTTTCTCTTCGAGAGCACGACGTAGCTCAAGTTGAGCCGCGCGAACTCGATCTGTTGCGGCAGCGGCCGCTGCAAGAGGCCGGGCCTCTTCACGCCGTCGTATCCGGTCCAGTCCTCGGCGAGGCGCTCGTTGAACCATTCGTAGAGCGGCCGGTGGTCCTCGAACTCGAGCGTGCAGAGCGAGTGCGTGATGTTCTCGAGCGCGTCCGACACGCCGTGCGCCCAGTCGTAGGTGGGATAGATGCACCAGTGGTCGCCGGTGCGGTGGTGCGGGGCGTGGCGGATGCGATACATGGCCGGGTCGCGCAGGTTGATGTTGGGCGAGGCCATGTCGATCTTCGCGCGCAGGACATGCTCGCCGTCGGCGAACTTGCCCAGGCGCATCTCGCGGAAAAGTTTCAGGTTCTCCTCGAGCGCGCGCTCGCGGTAGGGGCTGTTCTTGCCGGGCTCGGTGAGCGTGCCGCGAAGCGCGCGCATCTGCTCGGCTGCGAGGCTGTCCACGTAGGCGTGGCCGCGGCGCAGCAGTTCTTCGGCGAACTGGTACAGATACTCGAAGTAGTCCGAAGCGTAGTACTCGTTCCTCGTCCCGCCCGGGTCGTCCCAGGAAAAGCCGAGCCACTTCACCGCGTCGCGGATGGAATCGACGTACTCCGTTTCCTCTTTCGCGGGGTTGGTGTCGTCGAAGCGCAGGTGGCAGACGCCGCCGTAGTCGCGCGCGAGGCCGAAGTTGAGGTAGATCGCCTTGGCGTGGCCGTAATGCAGATAGCCGTTGGGCTCGGGCGGAAAGCGCGTGCGGATCTTCGCCGGATCGGGCGGCGCGCTTTCCACCGAGAGCGCGGAGCCGGGCTTGCCGTTCCACCTGCGCCTTGCGAACTTGCCCGCCATGAGATCGGCCTCGACGATCTGGCGGATGAAGTTCGAGTGCGAGGCTTCCTGGTGCTTCTTGGGATAGGGCGCGGACATGGTGCTCACGGGGATTCGGGCGATTCTACCGCAGCGCTTTGCCCCAGCCCCCGATGACGGGATCAGCCGGTTCTCGCCGAGTTGAACGCGAGGGCGAGGCAGACGGCGACCGCCGCGGAAAACACCGCGGGCGCCATGAAGAAATACACCCCGCAGAGGATCGTGAATCCCAGGTAGGCCAGCAAGAGGGAACCGACGAACGGCCGGGCCCCGGCGGGGTCGCGTTTCGCCAGTGCGGCCAGTTGCCACAGCAGCACGGCGAGGAGCAGCAGGCTCACGCTGAAAAGGAGGCTGAACCCGCGGTAGAAGTCCCAGTGCGTGCGCCGGGCACCCATGATCTCGAACGGGAAGGCCTGCATGGCCATGAACACCGCCGCCTGTTCGGGGTCGCGCAATGAAGCGCCGAGCGCCCCATAAGTGTGGCCGGCGCAGAAAATCAGGGTGAGCACCGAGGCGACGCGCAGCAGGATGGCCGGTTTCATTTTGAACCCCGCAAGAAAAGTCTCTATCTCCCGGAATCAAGGTTGGCCGGGTTCC
>VBDE01000193.1 GCA_005883665.1 Betaproteobacteria bacterium | reverse complement strand
GGCGGCGATCGGGAGGACGCGCGAGCGCGGCGGCGGCATCGTTGCGGTCGGAACGACCACGCTGCGCTGCCTCGAAGCCTCGGCTGCCGTCCACGGAGCTCCGGTCGCCGGCGCCGCCGACACCGATTTGTTCATCACTCCCGGATTCGAGTTCCGGGTGGTCGATCGCCTCGTCACCAATTTCCATCTGCCAAAATCGACCCTGCTCGTGCTCGTCTCGGCGTTCGCCGGGATCGAGCGCGTGCGGCGCGCCTATAGTCACGCGATCGAGCAGCGCTACCGGTTCTACTCCTACGGAGACGCGATGCTGGTTGATACGATACCCGGATGAGATTCACCGTTCATGCGGCCGACGGCGCCGCGCGCGCCGGGACTCTGGAGCTGGCGCGCGGAGTCGTCGAGACGCCGGTCTTCATGCCGGTCGGCACCTACGGCGCGGTGAAGGCGGTCACCCCCGCGGAGCTCGTCGAGAACGGCACCCGCATCGTCCTCGGCAACACCTTTCACCTGTGGCTACGCCCCGGGCTCGAGGCCATCGCGGCGCACGGCGGGCTGCACCGCTTCATCGGCTGGACGGGGCCCCTCCTGACCGACTCGGGCGGCTATCAGGTATTCAGCCTCGGCGAGCTTCGCAAGATCACGGAAGAAGGCGTGCGCTTTGCCTCGCCGATAAACGGGGACCGCCTGCTGCTCACCCCCGAGGAGTCGATGCGCATCCAGAGGGTGCTGGATGCGGACATCGCCATGGTGCTCGACGAATGCACGCCTTATCCCGCGAGCGAGCGCGACACCGAGGAGTCGATGCGCCTCTCCCTGCGCTGGGCCGAGCGCTCCAAGCGCGCGCACGAAGGCAACCCGAACGCCCTGTTCGGCATCGTCCAGGGGGGAATGGTCGAAAACCTGCGCGACGAATCCCTCGCGGGGCTCGCGAGCATCGGATTCGACGGTTATGCGATCGGCGGGCTTTCGGTAGGCGAGTCCAAGCGAGAAATGCTCAGGGTCATGGCCCACACCGTGCCGCGGCTCCCCGCGGACAAGCCGCGCTATCTCATGGGCGTGGGCACGCCCGAGGACATCGTCGAGTCGGTTGCTGCCGGAATCGACATGTTCGACTGCGTCCTTCCGACGCGAAACGCCCGCAACGGCTGGCTCTTCACCCGCCACGGCGACGTCAAGATCCGCAACGCCCGCTACCGCGACGACACGCGGGCGCTGGACGGCACCTGCCCCTGCTACACCTGCGCCCATTTCTCGCGCAGCTACCTGCATCACCTGCAGAAGGTGAACGAGATCCTCGGCGCGCGGCTCAATACCCTGCACAACCTGCACTACTACCAGACGCTCATGCGCGAGCTGCGCGGCGCGATCGCAGAACGAAAGCTTGCCGACACCATAGCCGCGTTTCGCGAGGCGCGCAGGAAATCCGGGAAAATCGGATGAACGGCGAGTTCCCGATGATATACTTCAGCGCTTTGCCGAGACCGCATTGGAGACGATCGTGTTGATTTCCCCCGCATGGGCGCAGGGCGCCCCGGCCGGCGCGTCCGGACCCGGCTACGAGCAGTTCTTCATCATCATCGGCATGTTCGCCCTGCTCTATTTCCTGATGATCCGTCCGCAGATGAAGCGAGCCAAGGAGCACAAGCAGATGACCGAGGCGCTGCAGAAAGGCGACGAGGTCGTCACCTCGGGCGGGGTCCTGGGGAAGATCACCAAGATCGGCGACACCTACGCGTCGATCGAGATCGCGCCCAACACCGAGGTGCAGGTGCAAAGGAGCGCGATCCAGACGCTTCTGCCCAAGGGCACGATCAAGTCGATCTAGATGAACCGCTACCCCCTCTGGGTCTACGTCACCATTGGGGTGGCGCTCGTGCTCGGGGCTCTGTACACGCTGCCGAACTTCTTCGGCGAGGCGCCGGCAGTGCAGGTGTCTCCGGCCCGCGCGACGATGAAGGTGGACTCGACCGTCCTGGAACGTGTCGAAGAGGCGCTCAGGAAGGCCGGGATCCAGCCCACGGGGGTCTTCTTCGATCTTGCGGGCGTGAAGGTGCGGCTCGCCGACACGGACACCCAGCTCAAGGCGAAAGACATCATCGACCAGGCGCTCAATCCCGACCCGGCGAACCCCTCGTATACGGTCGCGCTCAATCTCCTGCCGAATTCTCCCCGTTGGCTCGCCGCCATCAACGCGCAGCCGATGTACCTCGGCCTGGATCTGCGGGGCGGCGTGCATTTCCTGTTGCAGGTGGACATGCGCGCGGCGATCGCCAAGCGGGCCGAAAGTCTCGCCGGCGACATTCGCTCGCAGCTGCGCGACAAGAACGTGCGTCATGCCGGAATCTCGCGCGAAGGCGACACCGTCGTGATCCGCTTCCGCGACGCCGAGACCCGCGAAAAGGCGCGTGCGATCATCAGCGAGCAGCTTTCGGATCTGCAGCTCGCCGATGCCAGCATGGGCAGCGAGCTGCGCCTCGTCGCCTCGATTCGGCCCGAGGCGCAGAAGCGCACGCAGGAGCTCGCGCTCAAGCAGAACATCCAGACGCTGCACAACCGCATCAACGAGCTGGGCGTCGCCGAGCCCGTGATCCAGCAACAGGGCTCGGACCGCGTCGTGGTCCAGCTCCCCGGAGTGCAGGACACCGCCAAGGCCAAGGAGATTCTCGGGCGCACCGCGACTCTCGAAGTGCGCATGCTGGACGAGGACAACATGAATCCCGGAACGCTCGCGGCGGCGCAGGCCGGGCAGGTCCCTTTCGGCGACGAGTTCTACATCGAGCGCAACAACCAGCCGCTTCTCGTGAAGAAGCAGGTCGTGCTGACCGGCGACCGGCTCACCGACGCGCAACCGGGCTTCGACAACCAGACCCAGGAACCGGCCGTCCACCTGACCCTCGACGCCACCGGCGCGCGAATCTTCAAGGAATACACACGCGAAAACGTCGGCAAGAGGATGGCGATCCTGCTCATCGAAAAGGGCAAAGGCGAGGTCGTCACCGCCCCCGTGATCCGCAGCGAGATCGGCGGCGGGCGCGTCCAGATCAGCGGCAGGATGACGACCGTCGAGGCGAACGACGTCGCCCTGCTCCTGCGCGCCGGGGCGCTCGCCGCGCCCATGGAGATCATCGAGGAGCGCACCGTGGGTCCCTCCCTGGGAGCCGACAACATCAAGAAGGGCTTCGACTCGACGATCTACGGCTTCGCCGCCCTGTCGCTGTTCATCGTGGTGTATTACTCGCTATTCGGTGTTTTCTCGACGCTCGCGCTGTGCGCGAATCTGCTCTTCCTGATAGCGCTCCTGTCGATGCTCCAGGCCACGCTCACCCTGCCGGGCATCGCCGCGATCGCGCTCACGCTCGGCATGGCGATCGACGCGAACGTCCTCATCAACGAGCGCGTGCGCGAGGAGCTGCGCGGCGGCGCCACGCCGCAGGCGGCGATCCACGCGGGCTACGAGCGCGCCTTCGGCACCATCCTCGACTCCAACGTCACCACGCTGATCGCGGGCCTCGCGCTGCTCATCTTCGGCTCGGGGCCGGTGCGCGGCTTCGCCGTGGTGCACTGCCTGGGCATCCTCACCTCGATTTTCTCATCGGTCGTGGTGA
This sequence comes from Betaproteobacteria bacterium, assembly GCA_005883665.1. Taxonomy (GTDB): domain Bacteria; phylum Pseudomonadota; class Gammaproteobacteria; order Burkholderiales; family SG8-39; genus VBDM01. Next base: position 1,163 of record VBDE01000193.1, on the reverse strand, counting down.
GCCGGAGCATGGTCAACCTCACCTACGGCACGCGCAGGAAGCTCGAGCACGTGGCGATCGGCAACACGGCGTGGAAGTAGGCAAATGGAATTCTTCAAAATCCGCAACGACATCCCGTTCATGCGCCACGCGCTGGCGTTCAACGTGGTGTCGCTCCTCACTTTCCTTCTGGCGGTGTTTTTCCTCGCCACCAAGGGCCTGAATTTCTCGATCGAGTTCACCGGCGGCACGGTGATGGAAGTGAGCTACGAGCACGCCGCGGAAGTCGAGAAGATCCGCAAGGCGCTCGACGCGCGCGGCTACCACGATTACTCGGTGCAGAACTTCGGGTCCTCGCGCGACGTGCTGATCCGCATGCCCCTCAAGCCTGGCCAGAACAGCGCCGATCTTTCCAAGGCCGTGATGGAAGGACTGGCGGCGGACGACAGGACCGCGACGCTCAGGCGGGTGGAGTTCGTCGGGCCGCAGGTTGGGCGCGAGCTCGCCGAGAACGGCGCGCTCGCCCTGCTCATCACCTCGCTCGGCATCGTCGGCTATCTGGCGATGCGCTTCGAATGGAAATTCGGGGTCGCGGCGATCATCGCCAACCTGCACGACGTGGTGATCATCCTGGGGTGTTTCGCACTGTTCCAGTGGGAGTTCTCGCTGCCGGTGCTCGCGGCCGTGCTCGCGGTGCTCGGCTATTCAGTGAACGAGTCGGTGGTGATCGCCGACCGGATCCGGGAAAACTTCCGGAAGATGAGAAAAGCGAGTGTCACCGAGATCATCGACAACGCCATCACCCGGACCATATCGCGCACGATCATCACCCACGGCTGCACCCAGACGATGGTGACCTCGATGCTCGTGTTCGGGGGACCGGCCTTGCACTACTTCGCGCTCGCCCTCACGATCGGCATCTGTTTCGGGATCTATTCCTCGGTGCTGGTCATGGCGCCGATCGTGCGCTGGCTGGGCATCCGGCGCGAGGACCTGGTAAAGCCGATCAAGGAGAAGAAACAGGAAGCGGTCATCTAGCGAGGGCCAATGCCCGGGAGCATCCGCCGGGATGTCCGGTCGCTGGAATAAACCGCCGCCCGAAACTGTTATGCCACCCATGCGGCGAACGCCGCTACAATGACGTCCGCATGTCCCTACAACTGAGGAGAAATCGAATGAAAAAG
>VBDE01000192.1 GCA_005883665.1 Betaproteobacteria bacterium | reverse complement strand
ACCTCGTCATCGTGCGCACTGCCTCGCCGAAAGAAACGCTCTGGGCGGCCGAGCAGGCGCTTGCCTCGAACGCCTGCGGCGCGGTGCTCGCCTGGCCTCAAGGCGCGAAGTACGCCGAGCTGAGGCGCCTGCAGATCGCTGCCGAAGGCGGCCGCGCACCTGCTTTTCTGTTCCGGGTCCCGGAGGCTGCCAGCGAGTCTTCTCCCGCCCCGCTGCGGATCGCGCTCGGCACGAGCGACGGCGGCCTAGCGGTACGCGTGCTCAAGCGCCGCGGCGCTCCCCTCGCTCAGCCCATCCTGCTGCCGTCGATGCCGCCTGCCGTGCGCGGCAAAAAACATCATGTGGATCGCCATCCGGCTGCCCCAGCTGCCGCTCGAGATTTTTCTGCGCGGCTCGTCCACGCCTGAGCCTTTCGCGGTCGAAGAGCGACACTGCGTTTTCGCCTGCGACCGCAAGGCCTTCGCACGCGGCATTCGCGCCGGCATGGCCGTAGCCGCGGCGCTCGCTCTCGCTCCCGCCTTGCGCGTTGCGCCGCGCGACCTGGCGACGGAAACCGAAGCGCTGCTCGGGGTGGCCGGGTGGGCGGCGCAATTCGCACCGGGCGTGGCGCTCGAATTTCCCGACGGCGTGCTGCTCGAAGTCTCGGGCAGCTTGAAGCTCTTCGGAGGCCTGGAATCGCTTCTCGGGCGCCTGCGCCGGGGGTTGGCAGAAATGGGCTGGAGCTCTGTGCTCGCTGGCGCCCCCACGCCGCGCGCGGCTTTCTGGCTCGCCTTGGTCGGAAAGCAGAAATTTATCGGCTCGTTAGCTGAACTCGAGCCGGTGCTGGCCGCACTACCCTTGGAGGTTCTGCGTTGCAACGACGAAGCGCTGGCGGCGTTCGAGGCGATCGGCGTGCGCACGCTCGGCGAGCTGCGCGCGCTGCCGCGCGAAGGCATCGCGCGGCGCTTCGGACAGGGACCTCTAGCCGAGCTGGACCGCGCGCTCGGGCGGCTTTCCGATCCACGGAATTTTTTCGTCCCGCCGGCTCGATTCGGGGCGGCGCTCTCGCTTCCCGCCGAAGTCACCCAAGCCGAGGCGCTGCTCTTCGCCGCGAGGCGGCTGATCATCCAGCTCGCCGGGTTCCTCGCCGCGCGTTCGGGCGGCGTGCAGCGCTTCGTCCTCAGTCTCAGGCACCGCGACAAAGCCGCCACCGAAATCGCGATCGGCCTGGTCGCGCCTTCCCGCGACACCGAGCATTTCATGCTGCTCCTGCGCGAGCGGCTCTTCAATTTCGCGCTTGCCGAGCCGGTGCGCGAAATCTCGTTGCGAGCCGACGACGTGGTGCCGCTCGCCGGTCACAACCTCGGGTTGAGGTTCGAGCAAGGCAAGCCGCCGGGCCAATGGGAGCACCTGGTCGAGCGGCTGCGCGCACGGCTCGGCGCCGATGCCGTATATGGACTTGTCCTGCGGGCGGAGCATCGCCCCGAACACGCAGTCTTCGCCGGCGAGCTGGATTCCAAGCAATTGCATCTGGACTTCGGCGAACGCCCGTTTTGGCTGCTTGACCGCCCGAAACGGATTGCGGAGATCGGTGCAGTGCCTCACCACAAAGGGCCGCTCGAGCTGCTCGCCGGCCCGGAGCGCATCGAGTCCGGCTGGTGGGACGGCGACGACGTCGCCCGCGACTACTTCGTCGCCCGAACACAGAGCGAAGCGCTCGTATGGATCTATCGCGAGTGGCGCGGCGAAGGGGGATGGTATCTGCACGGCGTTTTCGCCTGAAGCCGTGTATTCCCCCCTCCCCGCCTACGCTGAGCTGCACTGCCTTTCCAACTTCACTTTTCTTCGCGGTGCTTCGCATTCAGAAGAGCTCGTGAAGCGCGCCGCGGCGCTCGGCTACCGGGCGCTCGCGCTCACCGACGAGTGCTCGCTCGCCGGCGTGGTGCGGGCGCATGTCGCGGCGAAAGACGTCGGCCTGCCTCTGGTCATCGGCTCGGAGATACGGCTGCAAGACGGTCCCAGCCTGGTACTGCTTGCCACCGACCGCGAAGGCTACGGCAATCTGTCCCAGCTCATCACCTGCGGCCGGCGCAGGACGAAGAAAGGCGGCTATTCGCTCTGTCGGAACGATCTGGAGGGCGGACTGCCCGGCTGCCTCGTTCTGCTGGCTCCGGACGGAAGGCACGACGCCGAGCACGCTCGGTTCGTCGCCGAGCGCTTCGCCGGCCGTGCTTGGATCGCGGCGGAGCTGCTGCAAGGGCCGGATGACCGCGCGCGCCTCGCCGGGTTGCGCGAGCTGGGCAAGGTTTCGGGCCTGCCGCTCGTGGCAGCGGGCGATGTGCACATGCACGTGCGCTCGCGAAAGGCGCTGCAGGATACGTTGACCGCCATCCGCCTGCGCACGACCGTGCGAGCCTGCGGCCACGCGCTTTACCCCAACGCCGAGCGGCATCTGAGATTGCTCTCGCGCCTGGCGCGGATCTATCCGCCGGAGCTGCTCGAGGAAACCGTGCGCGTCGCCGAGCGCTGCAAATTTTCTCTGGATGAACTGCGTTACGAATATCCCGAGGAGCTCGTCCCCACCGGCGAAACTCCCGCCAGCCATCTGCGCAAGCTGACCGAGAGGGGGCTGCGGTGGCGCTTCACGAACGGTGTTCCGGAGGAGATACGCAAGCTGATCGAGCACGAGCTCGCGCTCATCGCCGAGCTCAAATACGAGCCTTTCTTTCTCACCGTCTACGACGTGGTCGAATTCGCGCGCGCGAAAAAAATTCTTTGCCAGGGGCGCGGCTCGGCGGCGAACTCCGCCGTCTGCTACGCGCTCGGCATCACCGAGATCGATCCAGCGCGCATGAACGGGCTGTTCGAGCGCTTCGTGTCGAAGGAGCGCCACGAGCCGCCCGATATCGACGTCGACTTCGAGCACGATCGGCGCGAGGAAGTCATCCAGTACGTCTATGGCAAGTACGGCCGCGACCGCGCCGCGATCGCGGCCACCCTCATCACCTACCGGCCGAAGAGCGCGCTGCGCGATGTCGGCAAGGCGCTCGGGCTCGATCTGGATCAGGTCGACCGGCTGGCGAAGAACCTCGCCTGGTGGGACGACAGGAGCTCGCTTCCCCAGCGCATTCTCGAGGTGGGGCTCGATCCGGCGAGCCCGATAATCCAGCGGACGATCAAGCTTGCCCTCGCCCTCCTCGGCTTCCCGCGGCATCTGTCCCAGCACGTCGGCGGCTTCGTCATCTCGCGAGGGCCCCTCGAGCGCCTGGTGCCGATCGAGAACGCTGCGATGAAGGACCGCAGCGTCATCGAGTGGGACAAGGACGACCTCGACGCGCTCGGGCTCCTGAAAGTGGATGTTCTTGCGCTCGGCATGCTGTCAGCCATTCGGCGCTCTCTCGATCTGATCGGCGCCTGGCGCGGCAAGCCCTTCACCGTGGCCGACATCCCCGCCGAGGACCCGATGGTGTACGAGATGATCCGGCACGCCGACACCATCGGCGTGTTCCAGATCGAGTCGCGGGCGCAGATGAGCATGCTGCCGCGGTTGAAGCCGAAGGACTTCTACGACCTCGTGATCGAGATCGCGATCGTGCGCCCGGGACCGATCCAGGGCGACATGGTGCATCCCTACTTGCGGCGGCGGGACGGGATCGAGCCGGTCGAGTACCCGAGCGACGCGGTGAAATCAGTGTTGAAGCGCACGCTCGGCGTGCCGATTTTCCAGGAGCAGGTCATGCAGCTCGCCGTGGTCGCAGCCGGCTTCACCCCTGGAAAGGCCGACCAGCTGCGCCGATCCATGGCCTCCTGGCGGCGCAACGGCGACATCGAGCGCTTTCGCGAGCCGCTGATAAACGGAATGCTGGAACGGCACTACACTCGGGAATTCGCCGAGCGCATCTACGGCCAGATTCTCGGTTTCGGGGAATACGGTTTTCCGGAATCGCACTCGGCGAGCTTCGCGCTGATCGCCTACAGCTCGGCCTGGATCAAGCGCTATCACCCCGCAGCGTTTCTCGCCGCGCTCTTGAACAGCCAGCCGATGGGTTTCTACACGCCTTCGCAGCTCGTGCAGGATGCGCGCCGCCACGGCGTCGAGGTGCGCCCGGTGGATGCGCTGTCAAGTGATTGGGGCTGCACATTGGAACTCGGGACAGATGGAAACCCGGCGGTCCGCCTGGGCTTCCGCCTGGTGCAGGGCCTGTCGCGAGCCGGTGCCGAGCGCATCGTCGCGGCACGGAAAAACCAACCGTTCGACAGTGTCGAAAATCTCGCCCGCCGCGCCGAACTCGACCGCCGCGACCTGAAGTGTCTGGCGGCCGCCGGTGCGTTCGAGGTGCTCTCCGGCCATCGCCGCCACGCCTACTGGCAGGTCGCCGGAATCGAAACCGGCGTGTACATCCTGCGCGACGCGCCGGTGGCGGAAACTCCGGCGGTTTTACCGCCTCCAACCGAGGGAGAGAACCTCGTGGCCGACTACGCGAGCACCGGTCTCACTCTAGGGCGCCATCCGCTCGCCTTGCTGCGATCGTACCTTGCGCGCATGCGCTTCGCCACCGCCGATGAGCTGAAACTGCTTCCCGGCGGCACTCCGGCGCGGGCGGCGGGTATCGTCACTGGTCGCCAACGCCCAAGCACCGCCTCGGGAACGGTATTTGTAACGCTCGAGGACGAGACCGGCTATG
>VBDE01000048.1 GCA_005883665.1 Betaproteobacteria bacterium | reverse complement strand
GAGCATCGAGGCCCGCCTTCAAGCGGATCAGGCTCGCAGGCCTGTAGAAGTCGTGCTGCGTGTCCTCCTCGCGCGTCCAGAGCATCTTCACCGGCGTGCCTTCCATGGCCTTCGCAATCGCCACGCCCTGGCGCACGAAGTCCTGCGCTCCTCCGCGCCGTCCGAATCCGCCGCCCAGCTGCACGCGGTGCACTTCGACGTTCTCCAGCGGCACGCCTGCCGTCGCAGCAGCGTTGGCGAGCGAAGCTTCGGCGTTTTGCGTTGACGTCCATACGTCCACCTTGCCGTCCTTGACGATCGCGGTGCAGCCCATGGGCTCGAGGCAGGAGTGCGCGAGATACGGCGTGTAGTACTCGGCTTCGATCTTTTTTGCGGCGGAGGCGAAGGCCTGATCGAAATCGCCGTCCTTGCGCGCGGTCGCGATGTCGGTCTGGGCATCGAGCCCGCCTCTATAGAACTCCATCAAGCTCGCGCTCGAGACGTTGCCGTTGGAGCCGATGTCCCATTCGATGTGGACGTCCCTCAGCGCCTCCTTTGCGCGCCACCAGTTGTCTGCGACCACCGCGGCGAAGCTCTCCATCGGCAGCACCTTGACGATGCCGCGCCGGCCCTCGACCTTGGCCGCATCGATCGATTTCAGCTTGCCGCCGAACACCGGGCACTGCGCGATCGCGGCGTAGAGCATGCCGGGCAGCTGAACGTCGATGCCGAAGCGCTGCCTGCCCATCACCGTGTCGGGGATGTCGATGCGCTTGACGGACTTGCCGATCAGCTTCCAGTCCTTGGGGTCCTTCAGCTTCACGTCCTTCGGCGGCTCGAGCTTGGCGGCGGCGTCGGCCACCTTTCCGAAGCTCAGCCTGCGCCCGCCGGCACCGTGGGTAATAAAGCTGTTCGACGCCGAGCATTCGGACGCCGGCACGCCCCACTGCTGCGCCGCCGCGGCAATCAGCATCTCGCGCGCGGTCGCGCCCGCCTTGCGCAGATACTCCTGGGAATTGCGGATGGTCCGGCTTCCGACCGCAGCCATGTCACCCCAGGCGCGCTTGCGCTTCACGTTCGCGTTCGCCGAGGCGTATTCGATCTTCACCCTTCTCCAGTCGCATTCCAGCTCCTCGGCGACCAGCATCGGGGCGGAGGTCATGCTGCCCTGCCCCATCTCGGAGCGGGCGTAGCGGATGATGATGGCGTCATCGGGACGGATCAGGACCCAGGCGTTGATCTCCACGGCCGCGCCGGGCTTCTGCGCGAGCGCGCCCGGGATGTTGAATCCGACGGAGAGGCCTCCGCCGATCGCGGCGGACTGCTTCAGGAACTTCCTGCGCGCAGGTTCGAACTTGCGGGCGAATTTCGTTTTCATGGCGGCCCCCTATGCCTTCGTCGACTTCAAGGTCTTCGCCGCGGCGTGGATCGCCGTGCGGATGCGCGCATAGGTTCCGCAGCGGCAGATGTTGGTCATCGCCGCGTCGATGTCCTTGTCGCTGGGGTCGCGATTCTTTGCGAGCAGGGCGACCGCCGCCATGATCTGCCCCGACTGGCAGTAGCCGCACTGCGGCACTTCGTGATCGATCCACGCCTTCTGCACCGGGTGCAGCTGGCCGCGCTGCGCGAGGCCTTCGATGGTCAGCACCTTCTGGTTCGCCGCTGCGGAAACCGGCACGGAGCACGAGCGCACCGGCTCGCCGTTCAGGTGCACGGTGCAGGCCCCGCACTGCGCGATGCCGCAGCCGAACTTCGGGCCCTTCACGTCGAGCACGTCGCGCAAAACCCACAAGAGGGGCATCTCCGGCTCGACGTCGACGCTGTGCTTCCTGCCGTTGACGGTGAGTTCGATCATGGAATCTCCTTTGGCATGGCTGACCGGCGGGTTTCTCGAAAGTCGCTGAAACGGCTGCGCCTAGTTTACCCGATCACGCGAGGCGCAGTCCCTGGTTCTTGAGCGGCAGTGAGCGGATTCGCTTGCCGGTCGCGGCGAAAATCGCGTTGGCGAGCGCGGGCGCGAGCGGCGCGAGCGGCGTCTCGCCCATCCCGCCCCAGAAGCCGCCGCTCGGGACGAGCACCGCCTCGATCCTCTTCGGCATCTCGGCGATGCGCATGAGGCGGTAGTCGTGGAAGTTGGACTGCTCGACGCGGCCTTCCCTCAAGGTGATTTCGCCCCAGAGAACCGAAGTGAGCCCGTAGGCGACGCAGCTTTGCACCTGCGCTTCGGCGGAGTCCGGATTCACGACGTAGCCCGGATCCACCGCGACCACTACGCGCCGGATGTCGAGCTCGCCCGCTGCGCTCACCGATACCTCGAAAACGGCGCCCGCGTAGCTGCCGTGGGAATCCTGCACGGCGATGCCGCGGTGCACGCCTGCGGGAAGGGGCGAGCCCCAGCCCGAGACCCGAGCCGCGGCATCGAGCACGCCGAGATCCTTCGGCCTCCCCTGCAGCAGGGCGCGGCGAAATTCGTAGGGGTCCTTGCCCGCCGCGCTCGCCATCTCGTCGACGAAGCACTCGCGCATGAAGGGGTTTTGCGAGTGGAACACGGTGCGCATGAAACCCACCGGCACGTGGCTGTTCCTCATCGCGAACTCTATCCTCAGGTTCGGCACCTCGTAAGGCATGTCGACGATGCCGCCGAGCGCGTGCCGGTCGATGCCTTCCTTGATTTCCTGGGGACGCACGCCCGCCATGATGGAATGGCTCGCATCGCGGACGCGCCAGGCGGTGAGCTTGCCGCTCGAGTCGAGCGCCGCCTTGAAGCGCATCAGGGTCATCGGGCGGTAATAGTCGTGCTGCATGTCCTCTTCGCGCGACCACAGGAGCTTCACCGGCCTGCCTTCCACCGCCTTTGCAATCGAAACGGCTTGGCGCGTGTAGTCCTGGAAGCCGCGCCGTCCGAAGCCCCCGCCGAGGTGCGTCAGGTGGACCTCGACGTTCTCCAGCGGAACGCCCGCGGTCGCGGCCGCGGCCGCGTGCGTCGCTTCGGCGTTCTGCGTCGGCGCCCACACCTCGACGCGGTCGCCCTTGACCAGAGCCGTGCAGTTCATCGGCTCGAGCGGCGCATGGTTTAGAAAAGGCGCGTAGTACTCGGATTCGATCAGCTTCGCCGCCTGGGCGAAGGCCGCCTCGACGTTGCCGTCGTCGCGTGCGACCGGGACGCTGGAATCCTCAAGGCCGAAGCGCACGAACTCGCGGATGCTCTCCGTCGACGCCCCGCCGTTCGGGCCCACGTCCCATTCGATCGGCAGGAGCTTGAGCATGCGGTCCGCGCGCCACCAGTTGTCGGCGACCACGGCGACGGCGTCTTCGAGCTGCACGACCTTGATCAAACCCCGCATTCCCTTGATTCTTTCGCCCGCGACGGTCGCGAGCTTGCCGCGAAACACCGGGCACTGCGCGATCGCGGCGTACGCCATGCCGGGCTGCTGCACGTCGATTCCGAAAAGCGGCTTGCCCCTGACCTTGTCGGGGATGTCCAGGCGCCGCGCCGGCTTGCCGATGAGATTCCAGGCCTTGGGATCTTTCAGCTTCACGTCCTTGGGCGGCTCGAGCTTGGAGGCCGCCAGCGCCACCTGGCCGAAGCGCAGCTTCCTCAGCGACAGCGTATGCGTGATCACGCCGTTCTCCGCGTCGCATTCGGACGCGGGAACCTTCCATCTCTGCGCCGCGGCGGCGACGAGCATCTCGCGCGCTGCGGCGCCCGCCTGGCGAAGGTATTCCTGCGAGTCCCGGATCGAGCGGCTGCCACCGGTTGCCATCGAGCCCCATACCCGGTTGCGGCGGACGTGCTCGGCGGTCGAGACGAATTCGGTGCGAACCTTCGTCCAGTCGCACTCGAGCTCCTCCGCGACGAGCATGGCAAGGCCGGTGGAGCTGCCCTGCCCCATCTCCGAGCGCGCCACGCGGATCACGACGCTGTTGTCGGGATTGACGACGAGCCAGGCGGTGAGCTCGGGGCCTTTTGCGACTGCACCGGCGGCGATTGCCCGGGCGGGAATCATGAACTGGAGCGCGAGGCCGCCGCCTGCAGCTGTGGACACCTTGAGAAAATCGCGACGGGACTTACGGAACAGGATCGGCATCTCGATGGCTAGGTGGCGCTATAAATCTATAGCGAGTCCGGATCGGCGGAACCGGGGCAATTCTGCGCTTTGAGCGTTCCACGCGCAAGCGTCGCCGCCCGACGACATTGTTGCTTCCCTTCTCGCGGCGCGGGCTGCAATATCGACAGATCTAGCACAGCTTCCTCTGCATCAGACGCTCGGCAGCTTGTATTCCCTGAACTCCTGCCGTAGCTTGGTCTTGAGGAGCTTTCCCGTGGCGGTGTGCGGCAGCTGCTCGACGAAGACGACGTCGTCGGGCATCCACCACTTCGCCACTTTGCCCGCGTAGAACTTGAGCAGGTCTTCGCGCGTGACGCTCGCGCCGGGTTTCCTGACTGCGATCACCAGCGGCCGCTCGTCCCATTTCGGGTGGCGCACGCCGATCACCGCGGCTTCCGCGATCGCCGGATGAGCTACGGCGATGTTCTCCAGATCGATCGAGCTGATCCATTCGCCGCCCGACTTGATCACGTCCTTCGAACGGTCGGTGATCTGCATGTAGCCGTCGGGGTCGATGGTGGCCACGTCGCCCGTGGGGAACCAGCCGTCGCGCAGGGGGTTGCCGCCCGCGCCTTTGAAGTATTCCTTGAGGATCCAGGGCCCGCGCACCAGCAGATCGCCGAAGGCCTTGCCGTCGCGCGGCAGGTCCTTGCCTTCGCCATCGACGATTTTCATTTCGACGCCATAGATCGTGCGCCCCTGCTTGAGCTCCACTTCGCGCTTTTTTTCGCGGGGCAGCGCTTCATGCTTGGCTTTGAGCGTGCAGACGCTGCCGAGCGGGCTCATCTCGGTCATCCCCCAGGCGTGCTTGCACTGCACGCCGTAATCGTCGCGGAAAGTATCGATCATCGCAGGCGGGCAGGCCGAGCCGCCCACCACCACCGATTTCAGCGTGCTGAATTTGAGATTGTTCTGCTTCACACGGTGGGAACACCCGCCGAGTGGGTGACTTTCTCCGCCTCGAAGAGCTCGTACAAGCTCTTGCCGTCGAGGCCCGCGCCGGGGAAAACCAGCTTCGCGCCGTTCAGCGGCGCGAAATAGGGAATGCCCCAGGCGTTGACGTGGAACATGGGCACGACCGGAAGGACCACCGTGCGCGCCGAGCAATTCATCACGTCGGGGAGCGACGAGGCATAGGCGTGCAGAACGGTGGAACGGTTGGCGTAGAGCACGCCCTTCGGGTTGCCGGTCGTGCCGGAGGTATAGCACAGGCCCGCGGCGGTCCATTCGTCGAACTGCGGCCACTCGTAATCTCCGTCCTCGCGCGCGATCAGCTCCTCGTAGCAGACCAGATTGGGCAGATTCGCCTGCGGCATGTGGGCGCGATCGGTCATCGCCACCCAGCCCTTGACGCCCTTGCACTCCGGGGCGAGCTTTTCGGCGAGCGGCAGGAAGGTCAGGTCGAAAAAGACGTAGCGGTCTTCCGCGTCGTTGACGATGAACACCAGCTGCTCCGGAAAAAGCCGCGGATTGACGGTGTGGATCACGGCGCCCATGCCGGCGACGCCGTAGTAGAGCTCGAAGTGGCGGAACCCGTTCCAGGCGAGCGTGCCGACCCGCTCGCCCTGCTTGACGCCCAGGCGAGCGAGCGCCTGAGCGAGCCGCTTCGAGCGCTTGTGTGCCTCGGCGTACGTATATCGGTGGATCGGACCCTCGACAGTGCGGGACACGATTTCTGCGTCGCCGTGGCTGCGGTCGGCATGCACGATGATCGACGAGACGAGCAGCGGCATGTCCATCATTTGGGCTCGCATGGTCTGTCTCCTGGGCAGCCGAGGTGCCGGGGAAAATTACCCTGCGCGCAAACCCGTGTCAATCTACAATCGGGAAGGAGCGCAACCTGACACCACCGCCATGAGCGTAAGGAAACTCCTCGACCTCACAGGAAAGATCGCGCTCGTCACCGGGGGCTCGCGCGGCCTCGGGCTGCAGATCGCCGAGGCGCTGGGCGAAATGGGCGCAAAGCTCGCGATCTCGGCGAGGAAATCGGACGAGCTCGAGCAGGCGCGCGAAGTCCTCGCAAGGCAGCGCATCGAGGCGTTGACGCTGGTCTGCGACATCTCCCGGCCCGAAGCGATCGGACCCATGGTGTCGAAGCTGCTCGAGCGCCACGGGAAAGTGGACATCCTCGTCAACAATGCCGGCGCCACCTGGGGCGCGCCCGCCGAAGATCATCCGCTGGAAGCCTGGCAGAAGCTCGTGAACCTCAACCTGACCGGAACGTTTCTCGTGACCCAGGCAGTGGGAAAACGCTCGATGATCCCGAACCGCTATGGCAGAATTATCAACGTCGCGTCGATCGCGGGGCTGCGCGGCAATCCCGTGGACATGCTGGAGACGCTGGCATACAACACGACCAAGGGGGGACTGGTGAATTTCACGCGGGCGCTGGCCGCCGAATGGGGCGAGCACGGCATCACGGTGAACGCCATCGCGCCGGGATTCTTCCCCTCGAAGATGACCCAGGCATCGCTCGAGAGGCTCGGCGAGAAGATCGTCGCGCGCACGCCGCTGCGCCGGCTCGGCGACGCGGAGGACCTGAAGGGGCTCGCGGTGCTGCTCGCCTCGGACGCCTCGCGCCACATCACCGGGCAGGTCATCGCCGTCGTTGGAGGTACGAGTGTCGCCTGAAGCGGCCCCGATGACGCCGAACTCCGCCGGCGTCAAGATCCCGTTTACCGAGCACCTCGGCATCCAGCTCGTCGAGATGACCCAGTCACGCGCGGTGGTTTCGCTGCACAAGCGCCCGGAGCTTTTGAACAGCTGGGGCGCGACTCACGGCGGCGTGATCATGACCATGCTCGACCTCGTCATGAGCTGGGCGGTGCGCGGCCACTACGGAGTGGTCGGCGGCGTGCTGACGGTCGATTTGAGCGTCGGCTTCATGAAAGGGAGCTTCGGCGACAAGGTGACTGCCGAAGGCAGGGTCCTCCACGGCGGCAAATCCACCGCCTTCTGCGAAGCCGAAGCGCGCGACAACAAGGGCGCGCTGCTCGCCAAGGCGATCGGAACCTTCAAGCTGCTTGCGGACAAGGAGAAAAAAAGCGGATAGCAACCGCTGATTTGCTCCCGATCAATCGGCGCGCGCGCCCGAGGCTTTGACGATCTTCGCCCACTTGGCGGTTTCGGCCTTCATGAAGGCGCCGAACTCCTCGGGTGTCATGACAAGTGGATACGCGCCCTGGCTGGCGAGATTCCGCTTCACGTCCTCGAGCCCGACAATACGCATCACCTCGGCATTCAACTTGCTGACGATGTCGCGCGGCACTGCCGCCGGGCTTACCAGCCCGAACCATGCCGACGACTCGTATCCCGGCAAGCCCGCTTCCTCCATCGTCGGAAGATCGGGCAAGGCGGGTGAACGCGCTTTAGTAGTCACCGCAAGCGCGCGCAGTCTGCCGCTCTGGATGTACGGAATCACAGAAGGCATGTTGGTGATCATCAGCTCGATCTGCCCCGCCATGAGATCGGTCACCGCCTGCGGATTGCCCTTGTAGGGAATGTGCGTCATGTCGAGTCCGGCCAACACCTTCAGCATCTCACCCGACATGTGCACCGAAGAGCCGGTGCCGGGAGAGCCGAAGTTGATCTGCCCCGGTCGCGCCTTGATGAAACCTATCAGCTCCTTCACGCTCCTCACCGGGATCGAGGGATGCACCACAACCACGTTCGGTACGCCCGCAATGTAGGCGACGGCGGAAAAATCCTTGGTCGGATCGAACGGCAGCTTGCCATACAGCGTCTGGTTAATGGCATGCGTACCCACGGTGCACAAGAACAAGGTATAGCCATCGGGTACCGACTTCGCAGCCAGTTCGGCTGCGATGTTGCCTCCCGCACCCGAGCGATTGTCGATCAGCACCTGCTGGCCCCAGGTCTCGGTCATCTTCTGCCCGACCACGCGCGCCATGATGTCAGCCGTGCCGCCGGCGGGAAACGGCACGATGATGCGGATCGGTTTGGTTGGATACTGTGCCGAGGCGGGAATTGCAGCGGCCGCGAACGAAAGGGCAAGCGCGAGCGCAGACAAAAGGTTTCCCCTTCCGGGCTTCCTTGTGGGAACTGCCCTCGGTACGGGGGGATTCATCGCTTCGCTTCCTAGTTGCGTATGACGCGAATATCCTCTTTCGGCTCGGTAATTACTTGACGCGTTTGTAGACGAGTTCCGAAGTTCCACCCACTGTCGCGGCCGTTGTGTATTTCAAGTCGTCGCCCGACAGCGCGAGAGCTCGCTTTTCCTCCATTCCGTTCCTGAGCGCCCAGGTGCCACCCTCCTGCTTGATGGTGAGTATCTTTCCGTCGGGGCTGACCGAATAGGTGCCGAAAGAGCCAATGCTTCCCTTAACAACCGCCTTGTTTTCCTCAGCCGTTCCCTGCGCACGGTTGCCGGACGCGAACTTCGGCAGATTTGGGTTCGTGTTGACCGATAC
>VBDE01000047.1 GCA_005883665.1 Betaproteobacteria bacterium | reverse complement strand
TGCGTGACGTGGCTGTAGCCGGCGAGAGTGAGCTGGGCGCGCAGCGCATCGAGCTCGATCGTTTCTCCCGCTTTGAGGAAAAAACTGTGCGCCGCGAGGAAGGACGGGGGCCCCAGGCGGGTGAGCGCGGTCGCCGCGGGAACGATGGCGACGTCGAAGTCCTCGCGCATGATGCGGTAGAGCGTCGCGAGACGCTCCGACACCAGGTCGTGGTGCGGAGAGAAGTGATCGTAGGGCAGGGTCTCCCAGTCGGGCAGGAGCGTTACTGCGAGCTGCGGCGAAAACCACGCGATCTCGTCCTTCAACCTCTGAGCTTCGGTCGCCTGGGCGCAGAAGACGACGGCCGGCCGCGAGCCTTGTGACAGGCGCGCGAGGGCGAGCGCATCGCTCGAGCCGTGAAGGCTGGCGGTGCTCGCGTTCTTTTCGACGACTGCGCTCATCGTTTTCGTCACAGAAATAGCAAAACCCGAGTTAAACCGTGCTCCGATTTGCGGAGCACGCGGTTTGAACTCGGGACCCTTTATAATTATATAGTGTCGAATTCCTCGAATCCCACCCTTATTCAGTGACTTGATCGATGAATGCGCGATATTTCGGCCTGGTCCCGGCCGCCGGCTCGGGCTCGCGTTTCGGGGCCGACGTGCTGAAGCAATACTCGCCGCTCGCGGGAAAGCCGATGCTGTACCACTCGATCGAGCGCCTGCTCGCCACGCCGGAGGTGGAAATCGCCTTCGTAGTGCTTGCGCCGGCGGACACTGAGTTTCGCAGGCACGACTGGAGGGCGTTCGGCGAGCGGCTTGCGCCGCTCTACTGCGGCGGCGCGAGCCGTCGCGACAGCGTCCTGAACGGCCTCGTCGCCGCTGCGAGTGCGGTCGATTCGAACGACTGGATGCTGGTGCACGATGCCGTGCGGCCTTGCCTCGGGAAAGACGAGCTCCGGCGCCTCATCGATGAGGCGGGGAGGGATGAAGTAGGCGGGATCCTCGCCATTCCCGTCGCCGACACGCTGAAGCGCGCAGACGAGGAGCATCGCATCGTCGCGACCGAGCCGCGCGACGGTTTGTGGCGGGCTCAGACGCCGCAGATGTTCCGTCACGGCATGCTGGTGCGGGCCTTGCGCGAGGCCGAGCACGTCACCGACGAGGCGGGCGCGGTGGAGGCGCTCGGCTACAAGCCGAAGCTGGTCGAAGGCAGCACGAGAAACCTGAAGATTACCTTTCCTTCCGACCTCAAAATCGCAGAAGGGCTCCTGCGGGACATCCCATGAGAATCGGGCAGGGTTACGACGTGCACGCGCTCGTCCAGGGGCGGAACTTCGAAAAAGGGCTCGCGGGGCACTCCGACGCCGACGTGCTGATCCACGCGGTGTGCGACGCGCTGCTCGGCGCGGCCGCGCTCGGGGACATCGGGCTGCACTTTCCCGATACGGACCCGAAGCACCGGAACGCGAACAGCCGCGCGTTCCTTCGCGAGGTCGCCAAGAAAGTCAGGCTCGCGGGATTCTCCATCGTCAATCTCGACGCCACCATCATCGCGCAGGCGCCGAAGATGGCCCCGCATACCGCGGCGATGGTCGCGAATCTGGCCGCCGACCTCGAAGTCGACCTCGGTCAGGTAAACATCAAGGCCAAGACCGCCGAGCGGCTCGGCGCAATCGGCCGCGGCGAAGGCATCGCCGCCGAGGCGATCGCGCTGCTCGAATAAAACCGGGGACAGACCACGGTTTTCATCGTTTCCTCCGGTTCCGAAACCGTGGCCTGTCCCCGGTTTCCGTGAGGCTGTTCTTCGCATTGTGGCCCGACGATGAGGTGCGCGCCGAGCTCGAGCGCTGGTCGCGCGAGCTCCACGCGCTGTGCGGCGGCCGGACGACGCGCCCCGAGAATCTGCATGTGACGCTCGCTTTTCTCGGCAAGGTCGAGGAGGCGCGCGTCGCGGAGGTCGAGCGCGCAGCGAGCGAGGTTGCGCCGCGCGCCGTTTCCCTCGTCCTCGACCAGCCGGGCTACTGGAAGCACAACCGCATCGCCTGGGCCGGCGCCTCGGTCGTCCCGCCCGCGCTCGAAGCGCTCGTTTCCGAGCTCCGCGGGGCCCTCGCGAAATCGCAGATCCGCTTCGACGCGAAATCCTTCGTGTCGCACGTTACGCTTTTGCGCGACGCCCGCGAGCCGGCGGCGATGCCCGCGCTCGCGCCGATCGAATGGCGGCTCGACGGCTTCGCGCTGGTGCAGTCCGTAACGCTGCCTCGAGGCAGCCGTTACGAAATCCGGAAATCGTGGAAGGGCTGAGCGTGACGTAATGCCTTCCCGGGCACGGTGAATCCGCGTAGTTTGGCTGTGAGTTCACACGGATGGAGTCGCCGAATGGACATCGCGTCCCCCATGAAGCCGAACATCTCGGCGCCGGTGGATTACAGCAAGCTCCGTCACCAGGCTGAACAGGATGATCTCAAGTTGAGCGCCGCAGGTCTGGCGTGGCTGGCGTCGATCGAGCAGTCAGCACGGCCCATCAAGCTCGCTGCGGCGTTCCCCAGGATCGTCAATCGCATTGCGAAGATGTGGAAAATGCCGGGGCTGGCGAATCGCTATCTCGAGGAACTGCTCACCGACACCCGCGGGAACCGCAGAGGCTTCCCGCTCAACATCCTCATGGAACTGGGCACGCTCAAGGATTACTATCAAGCCAAGGTGTTTCCCGCTCGGCACGATGCGTGGGACAAATAATCCCGCCGACCGCGTTACTTCGCGAGCCCCATCTGTTTTGCTACGCCGGTGTAGACCCGGGTCTTTTCCTTCATGAAGGCGTCCATCTGATCGACGCCGACGTTCACCAGCTCGAAGCCGCTCTTCGCGGCGAGCTCCTTCATCTCCGGGTCGTTGTTCAGCGCGGCCCACAGGTCGGACATGCGCTTGCGAACCGCGGGAGGCGTTGACTTCGGCATGCCGATTCCGCGGAAAGCGCCGTCGACCCAATTGACGCCCAGCTCGCGGAACGTGGGCGTGTCCGGCAGCAGCGGGTGGCGCTTGTCCATCGCCACCGCGAGCGCGCGCATCTTGCCCTTGTTGTTGATCGCGAAGGCCGTGTAGGACATCGCGCCGCTCACGTGCCCGCCGGCTACGGCGATGGTCATGTCGCCGGTGCCCTTGAAAGGCACGTAGAGGGTCTTGACGCCGAACTCCGAGTCGAGGCGTTCGTGCGCGGCGTGGTTCGCCGAGTTGACCCCCGAGCCGCCGAGCGTGAGCTTTCCGGGCTCCTCCTTCGCCGTCTTGAGGAAGTCCTGGAAAGTCTTGATGGCGCTGGACTCGGGCACGACCAGCGCGTCCGGGGTGTAGTGGAACCAGTACGTCGGCGTGATGTCCTCGGTCTTGTACTGGACCTGGCCTTCGAACGGCGCCAGCACGATGTGCGGCAGGTTGATGCCGACGATGTTCAGGCCGTCGCCCGGCAGGGCGTTCATCTGGTTCCACATGACGGCGCCGCCCACCCCCGGCTTATACTGGATGATGGTTTCGATAGCGGGGCATTTCTTCTTCAGCACGAACTGCTGATGCCTCGCCGATATGTCGGATTCGCCC
Organism: Betaproteobacteria bacterium; assembly: GCA_005883665.1. Lineage (GTDB taxonomy): Bacteria > Pseudomonadota > Gammaproteobacteria > Burkholderiales > SG8-39 > VBDM01. The sequence goes on along the minus strand of VBDE01000047.1, from coordinate 5,182 downwards.
CCGGCGGGGAAAGCCTGCCAGTACAGCAGGTTCTTCTCGGGGCAAGTCTGCGCGAACGCCGCGGGAGCGGCGGCCAGGCACAGGATGGCAAGCAGTCTCTTCATGGCCGGTCCTTTTGAATTTGCCGCGAAGTGTACCCGAAAAGCCTCTCCCGCCCGGAGCGCGTTCATGCCTTCCTCTAACTCGGAAGGCGGATCCGCGCGACGAGGCCTCCGCCCTCGCGCGCGAGCAGCTCGAAGCTGCCGCGGTGCGCGCGCACCACGCGCTCGACGATCGCGAGGCCGAGGCCCGCGCCGCCCTTGTCGCTGCGCGCGACCTCGAGGCGCGTGAAGGGCTGTTTCAGCCGTTCCGCCTCCGAGTCCGGAATGCCCGGGCCGCGGTCTGCGACCTCGAGCACCGCCGCGCCGTCTTCGGCGCGCACCGCGACGCTCACTTCCTTTTCCCCGTACCGCAGCGCGTTGTCGATGAGATTCAGCACGACGCGCCGCATCGACATGGCCTGCAGGGGCAGCTCGGGCACGCCGGAAAAATCGGTCGCGATCGATTTGCCGCGGCGGCGGTAATGCTCGGCGACCTCCGACGCAATCGCGGAGAGATCGGAGCGCTGCAGCGGCTCGCCGCCGTCGGTTCTCGCAAAATCGAGGAACTGGTTGATGGTGCGGTCCATCTCCTCGATGTCGTCGGTCATACCCTCCCTCAACTGCGGGTCGGCCCCGCTCATCTCCAGGCCGAGCCGGAGCCTCGAGAGCGGCGTGCGCAGGTCGTGCGAAACGCCGGCGAGAATCAGAGCGCGGTCGGCGTCCAGCCGCGCGAGGTCCTTCAGCATCTGGTTGAAAGCGTGAGACAGCGTGCGGATCTCCTCGGGGCCGGACTCGGGGATGGGCTCGGGTATCTTCCCCTTGCCGATGGCGCCCGCGCCTTCGGCGAGCGCGCGCAAGGGGCGGTTGAGGCGCGACACGAGGAAATACGCGGCGAGCAGCGACAGCACCAGCGCGAGCGCGCCCCAGCCGAGCCAGCGCAGCGCGATCTGCCGCTCGATGCGCTCGCGGGGAATGCGGAGCCAGTATTCGTCGTCGTCGATGTGGAAGCTCAGCCACAGCCCGGGCTTGCCGTCGCGCTCGCCGGCGAAGCGAGTGCCCTCGCCGAGCTGCTGCCGCGCCAGCTCGAGCGCGAGGTTCAGCACCGGCCTGTCGGCCGGGGGCGCGAGGCGCTCGCCGGGCTCGGCCGTGTACACCTGGATGCCCTCGCGCTCGGCGAGCTCGGAGAGCAGCTCTCGCCGCAGCTCGGGCTGGGAATTGACGAGCGCGGTGCGGGTGATGTTGACGATGCTGACGAGGTTCTGCGAGATCTGCCGCGCGCGCGGCTCGATCTCGGAGGCGCGGAAGATCTCGAACCAGGCGGCCATGGTCGCCACGACCAGCGCCGCGAGCAGGATGAAGGTGCGCCACAGGAGCGACCGAGGCCACAACGTCATTGCGGCCGGCCGTCGGGCACGAACACGTAGCCGAACCCCCACACGGTCTGGATGTAGGCGGGATGCGCGGGATCCTTCTCGACGAGCTTGCGGAGGCGCGAGACCTGGACGTCGATCGAGCGGTCGAACACCTCGTACTCGCGGCCGCGCGCGAGCTCCATCAGTTTGTCGCGCGACAGCGGCGTCCTCGGGTTGGTCACCAGGACCTTGAGCAGCGCGAATTCGCCGGTGGTGAGCGACATCGACTGTCCGTCGCGCTCGAGCGTGCGCGTCGCGAGGTTGACCGTCATGTTCCCGAAGCTGACCTTTTCCGGCTCGACCGCGGGCGCCCCCGGAGGAAGCGGCGCCGCGCGGCGGCGCAGCACCGCGTTGATGCGCGCGACCAGCTCGCGCGGGTTGAAGGGCTTGGGCAGGTAGTCGTCGGCGCCCATCTCCAGGCCGACGATGCGGTCCACGTCCTCGCCCTTCGCGGTCAGCATGATGATGGGGACCGTGTTCTTCCCGCCGCGCAGCCGCCGGCAGATCGACAGGCCGTCCTCGCCCGGGAGCATCAGGTCGAGCACGAGCAGATCGACGCGCTCGCGCCCGAGCAGCTTGTCCATGCCCGGCGCATCCGGAACGGTGTGCACGCCGAACCCCTGCTCGGTCAGATAGCGCTGCAGCAGATCGCGCAGGCGCAGATCGTCGTCGACCACCAGGATTCTTGTCTTGGGCTCGGTCATCGGCGTATCGTAACCCGATGGGCAGCGCGCCTGCAGGGCGAACGTAACCGCGCATTGCCCGGAGCAGCGGGGAAACAAGTTGTTACAATCACCGGGTTTGGCGTCGCAAATAACTTACAAACGCGGTCTAAGCTGCGCACACGGCCGAATGAAGGATTCGATGGAGCGAATCGTGAGGTTCCTGATCGCGTTGGGCGCTGTCTTCCTGATTCTGCTCGCCTCGTATCCGGCGGCGGCCCAGCAGGGCCAGGGCGGCCGGGGCATCGGGCGCGCGCCCGGACGCCCGACGCCGCCTCAGCAGGTGCCGGCGCGCGACGTTTCCGGACAGAACGCGAATCGCGACGCGCGCATGACTCCCGAGCAGCGCCGGCAGCTGCGTCGCGACGTCCACGATCACGGCCGCGACATCTACCGCGATCGCACCGCCGGTCAGAACCGGCCCTGACGGGATTTCCAGCGAATCACAACGCGCCGGCGATCGCCTTGCCGACGTCGCTGGTCGAGGCCTTGCCTCCGACGTCGCGCGTGCGCGGGCCCTCCGCCAGCACGCGCTCGATCGCGCGCACGATCCCCTCGCCCGCGTCCTTCTCGCCCAGGTGCTCGAGCATCATCGCGCCCGACCAGATCTGCCCGATCGGGTTCGCGATGCTCTTGCCCGCGATGTCCGGCGCCGAGCCGTGCTGTTGCCCGAGGGCGCGATGCCGATGGTGCCGGTGCACGCGGGGCCGAGGTCGGAGATGATGTCGCCGAAGAGGTTCGACCCGACCACCACGTCGAACCAGTCCGGGTGCTGCACGAAATGCGCGGTGAGGATGTCGATGTGGTACTGGTCGGTCTTCACCTCGGGGTAGCGCGCGCTCATGGCGCGGACGCGCTCGTCCCAGTAGGGCATGGTGATCGAGATCCCGTTCGATTTGGTCGCCGAGGTGAGATGCCTCTTCGGGCGGCTCTTGGCGAGCTCGAACGCGTACTTGAGTATGCGGTCGATACCCTGGCGCGTGAAGGTGCTCTGCTGCACCACGGTTTCCCGCTCCGTGCCTTCGAAGATGCGTCCGCCGATCGACGAGTATTCGCCTTCGGTATTCTCGCGCACCACCCAGAAATCGATGTCGCCCTGCTTGCGTCCGGCGAGGGGCGACTGGATCCCCGGCATCAGGCGCACCGGGCGAAGGTTGACGTACAAGTCGAAGCCGCGGCGCATCGGGATGAGCAGCTCCCAGAGAGACACGTGATCGGGCACGCCGGGAAATCCGCAGGCGCCGAAGAAAATCGCATCGTGTTTGCGGATCGCGTCGAGTCCGTCCTCGGGCATCATGCGCCCGTGCTTCAAGCGGTACTCGCAGCTCCAGGGAAGCTCGTCCCACTTGAATCCGATGCCGAATTTCCTGCCGGCGGCTTCGAGCACGCGTACGCCTTCCGGGACGACTTCCTTTCCGATTCCGTCGCCGGCGATGACGGCGATGCGGTAGCTCTTCATCGAATTTTCACCTCTAGAATGCGACGTTTCGCCCGCCCTTGAGCTTCAGCATTTCGCGCGCCTCGCCGGGAGTCGCGATCGCGAGGCCGAGCTCCTCCAGAATCCGGCGGATCTTCGCGACCTGCTCGGCATTGGTCTTCGCGAGCGTGCCCCGGCCGAGCCACAGGCTGTCCTCCAGGCCGACGCGCACGTTGCCGCCCATCACCGCCGACATCGCGGCGACGAACATCTGGTTGCGCCCGGCGCCGAGCACCGACCACAGGTAGGCGTCGCCGAAAAGGCGGTCTGCGGTGCGCTTCATGTGCATCACGTCCTCGTGATGCGGGCCGATGCCGCCGCGGATGCCGAACACCGACTGGATGAAAAGCGGCGGCTTCACGAGCTTGCGGTCGAGGAAATGCGCCGCTGTATACAAGTGCCCGATGTCGTAGCACTCGATCTCGAAGCGGGTATCGTTGCCGCTGCAGGACTCGAGAATATGCGCGATGTCGCGGAACGTATTCTTGAAGATGCGCTCGTCGCTGCCGGCGAGGTAGGGCTTCTCCCAGTCGTACTTCCAGTCCTTGTAGCGCCCGAGCATCTCGTACAGCCCGAAATTCATCGAGCCCATGTTGAGCGAGGCGACCTCGGGCTTCAACTGCAGCGCCGGCTGCAGCCGCTCCTCGATGCTCATCGTCGGCGCGCCGCCGGTGGTGAGATTGATGACGACGTCCGAGGCCGCCTTGATCGCAGGCAAAAAGCGCATGAACATCTTCGGATCCTGCGTCGGCCTGCCGTCTGCGGGCTCGCGCGCGTGCAGGTGCACGATCGCCGCGCCCGCCTGCGCCGCGCCGATCGCGCCTTCGGCGATCTCCTCCGGCGTCACCGGAAGGTGCGGCGACATCGTCGGCGTGTGGATCGCGCCGGTCACGGCGCAGGTGATGATGACCTTGCCTTGGGCGGCGGCCATACGTCATTCCGGACGAGCGCGGGCGTTCGCTCGCGACGTCACTTTTTCTGCTCGACGGGACGGGTGCGCTTCACCGCCTCGGCTAGCCTTTTCGCGTCCGTGTCCCAGAACTCCCGGAACTCCGGCGCGTCGAGATAGGTGACCGGGGTCTCGATCTTGGCCATGGCCCCGCGGAAATCCGGATCCTGGACCGCCTGCCGTACCGCGTTCCGCAGCGCCTGCTGGATCGCCGGCGGCGTCGCCACGGGGGTCATCAATCCCGCCCAGATGTAGTACTCCGCGTCGATCCCGAGCTCCTTGAGCGTCGGCACGTCGGGAAGCGAGGCGAGCCGCTTGTCACCGAAGCTCGCGAGTGGGCGCAGCCGCTTGGCCTTGATCTGGCCGTGCTGGATCGCCGGCGGCGTCGCCGCGGGGGTCATCAATCCCGCCCAGATGTAGTACTCCGCGTCGATCCCGAGCTCCTTGAGCGTCGGCACGTCGGGAAGCGAGGCGAGCCGCTTGTCACCGAAGCTCGCGAGTGGGCGCAGCCGCTTGGCCTTGATCTGGCCGATCATGATCGC
>VBDE01000046.1 GCA_005883665.1 Betaproteobacteria bacterium | reverse complement strand
GAGCGAACGCATGTCCGAAACCAGGTTGTTGTAGCCGAACGAGGCGCCGCGCTCACACACGAGGATGTTGTCCTTTCCGCTCGCCTCACGCGCCTTCTCCACCACGTTCTTCATTTCGGCCGGTGACAGAAACTGGCCCTTCTTGATATTGACCGGCCTTCCCGCGGCGGCGACGACGTGGATGAAATCGGTTTGGCGGCAGAGAAACGCAGGCGTCTGCAGGACGTCGACTGCCGCCGCGACTTCCGCGACGTCGTCCTTGTCGTGGACGTCGGTCAGCACCGGCACGCCGACTTTCTTCTTTACATCGGCGAGAATCTCCAGGCCTTTGTCCATCCCGAGGCCGCGGTACGACTTGCCCGAGCTGCGGTTGGCTTTGTCGTATGACGATTTGTAGATGAACGGCACATCGAGCTCTTTGCAGATTTCCTTCAGCGTGGACGCAGTATCGAGTGCCATCTGGCGCGATTCGACCACGCACGGTCCGGCAATCAGGAACAGGGGTTTGTCGAGGCCGGCTTCGAAACCGCAAAGCTTCATGCTCTCAAGCCGCGATCGCGGTCTTGGTCTTGCTGGCCTGGTACTGCAGAGCGGCCTCGACGAAAGCGGTAAAGAGCGGATGGCCACCGCGGGGCGTCGAGGTGAATTCCGGGTGGAACTGGCAGCCGATCAGCCAGGGATGCGAAGGCAGCTCGATCATCTCGCACAGCTGCTCGCGCTGGGTGAGGCCGGAAACGCGCAAGCCCTTGTCCTTCAATCGCTGCACGTACTGGTTGTTGACCTCATAGCGGTGGCGGTGGCGCTCGTTGATCACGTCCGCGCCGTAGACCTTGCGCGCGAGGCTCCCGGGCTCGAGCACGGCGCCCTGGGCGCCCAGCCGCATCGTCCCGCCGAGATCGGAACGAGCGCGATCACCGGGTGCGGCGTGTCGCGGTCGAATTCCGTGCTGTTCGCGCCCGCGAGGCCGACGACGTTTCGCGCGAATTCGATCACCGCGAGCTGCATGCCCAGGCAAATGCCGAGATATGGGACCTTGTTTTCGCGCGCGTGCTGGATCGCCTTCATCATGCCTTCAACGCCCCGCTTGCCGAAGCCCCCGGGGACAAGTATCGCGTCCACGCCTTTCAACAGCGCGCCGATGCCTTCCTTCTCGATCGTTTCCGAATCCACGTAATGGATGTTGACCCTGCTGCGCGCGTGGATCCCGGCGTGGACGAGCGCCTCGTTGAGCGACTTGTAGGAATCGGCGAGATCGACGTACTTGCCGACCATCGCGACGGTGATCTCGTGCTGCGGATGCTCGAGCGCCTCGACCAGCTTTTTCCACGCCCTGAGCTCGGCGGGCTTGGCGATGATGCCGAGCTTGTGGCAGACGATTTCATCCAGCATCTGCTGGTGCAGCATCCAGGGAATCCTGTAGATCGAGTCCGCGTCCCAGACAGAGATGACGGCATTGGCCTGAACGTTGGTAAACAGCGCAATCTTCTTCTTTTCGTCCTCCGGGATGGGCCGGTCGGAGCGGCACAAGAGCGCATCGGGCTGGATGCCGATCCCGCGCAGCTCCTTCACCGAGTGCTGAGTCGGCTTGGTCTTGATCTCGCCTGCGCTCTTGATGAAGGGCACGAGCGTCAAGTGGACGTAGCAGGTGTTGTGGGCACCGAGCTCAAGGCCCATCTGCCGCACCGCTTCGAGGAAAGGAAGCGACTCGATGTCCCCGACCGTGCCGCCGATTTCGACGATCGCCACTTCCGCTTCGCCCGCGCCGCGCGCGATGAACGCCTTGATCTCGTCGGTGACATGCGGGATCACCTGCACGGTGCGTCCGAGGTAGTCGCCGCGGCGTTCTTTTCTTATCACCGAGTCGTAGATCTGGCCGGTGGTGAAGTTGTTGTTCCGGTGCATCCGGGCCGACTGGAAGCGCTCGTAGTGGCCCAGATCGAGGTCGGTCTCGGCGCCGTCCACGGTGACGAACACCTCCCCGTGCTGGAAAGGGTTCATCGTGCCGGGATCGACGTTGATGTACGGGTCGAGCTTGAGGAGGGTGACTTTGATGCCGCGCGATTCGAGGATCGCGGCGAGGGAGGCGGCGGCTATCCCCTTCCCCAGAGAGGAAACCACACCGCCCGACACGAACACATACTTGGCCATCTAAAACCAGGGGGATGGGATGGAGAATGATACATGAAAACCCCTCCCCGCTCAATCCGCGCGCGGCTTCGCTATGATATCCGCATGATGGGCAAGCACCGATGAAAAAAATCTTCGCGCCCGAGGCGATGTTGCCCGACGGCTGGATCAGGGACGTCGTCGTCGAGATCGACGACGACGGCAACATCGCCGCGGCGCGCGGCCGCCAGAATGCCGCAGGCGCCGAGTCCGCGGGCGGGGCGGTGATCCCGGGCATGGCGAACGTGCATTCGCATGCCTTCCAGCGAGCCATGGCCGGGCTCGCCGAGCGCATGGGCTCGCCCGAGGACAGCTTCTGGACGTGGCGCGAGGTGATGTATTCCTTTCTGAAGCAGCTCGGGCCCGATCACGTCAGCGCGATCGCGTCGCAGCTCTACTGCGAGATGCTCAAGAACGGCTACACCGCGGTGGCCGAATTCCACTATCTGCACAACGCGCCGGACGGAAAGCCGTACGCGAACCGCGTCGAAATGGCGCAGCAACATCTGCTCGCCGCGCAACGCACCGGCATTGCGATTACCCTGCTGCCTTCGCTCTACGCTTACGGGAATTTCGGCGAGGAGCCGCTCGCGCCGGCGCAGAAGCGCTTCGCGACGACGCCCCTTGCGGTCCTCGGAATGGTCTCGGCGCTGAAAAAACAGATCGGCGACAACCCGGACATGCGCTTCGGTGTCGCGCCGCACAGCCTGCGCGCAGTGAGCCCGGCGATGCTGAAGGACCTCGTAGACGGTCTTTCCGCCGTAGACCGCAAGGCGCCGATCCACATCCACCTCGCCGAGCAGATCAAGGAAGTGAACGACTGCCTCACATGGAGCGAGCAGCGCCCGGTGGAATGGCTGTTCTCCAACATGCCGGTCGATTCGCGCTGGTGTCTCGCACATTGCACCCACATCTCCCAAAGCGAGGCGGAGAAGCTCTCCGCGAGCGGCGCCGTGGTCGGCCTGTGCCCGACCACGGAAGGGAATCTTGGCGACGGCATCTTCCCCTTCTACCGCTTTCGCGAAAAGCGCGGGCGCTGGGGTATCGGCGGGGACAGCCATGTCTCCCAGAGCCCGGTCGAGGAGCTGCGCTGGCTGGAATACGTGCAGCGCCTGGTGGCACGCCGGCGCAATATCGCCGCCTCGCCCGCGCAGCCCTCGGTAGGCGCGACGCTGTGGCGCGAAGCCGCCGCGGGCGGCGCCCGGGCGCTCGCGCGCCCGATGGGTGCGATCGCACCGGGCATGCGCGCGGATCTCGTTGTTCTCGATCCCGAGCACATCAACCTGGTCGGTCGAAACGGAGACGGTCTCCTCGACGCATTGCTCTTCGCGGGCGACGGGCAGATGGTCAAGCACGTGATGGTCGGGGGCAAATGGATCGTGCGCGACGGCCGCCATCCCGACGAGGCGGTGATCGCCGCGCGCTACCGCCAAGTGAAGAAGCAGCTCTACTCGGCGCTCTAGGCCTTAAGCGAGCTCCGGCCGATTCCGGAAATGCGCGAGAGCCTCGGGATTCGCGAGCGCCTCGAGGTTCTTCACCGGTCGCCCGTGCACCACGTCGCGCACGGCGAGCTCGACGATCTTATTCGACTTGGTGCGCGGAATATCGGGCACCTGCACGACTTTCGCCGGTACGTGCCGCGGAGTGGCATGGGTGCGAATCTGGTTCTTGATCTTTGCAACCAGCTCGTCTTCCAGAGCAAGTCCTTCGCGGAGCTTCACGAAGAGCACCACGCGCACATCGCCGATCTCCCCGGGCGGCCAGGTCTGGCCGATCACGAGCGACTCGACCACCTCCTCCAGCTGCTCGACCTGGCGGTAGATCTCCGCCGTGCCGATGCGCACGCCGCCCGGGTTGAGCACCGCATCCGATCTGCCGTAGATGATCATGCCCTCGTGAGCGGTGATCTCGCACCAGTCGCCGTGGGTCCAGACCCCGGGAAACCTCTCGAAGTAGGCAGCCCGGTATTTCGTTCCGTCGGGGTCGTTCCAGAATCCGACCGGCAGCGACGGAAACGGCCGCGTACAGACGAGCTCGCCCTTCTGCCGTTTCACCGAGCGAGCGCTTTCGTCGAACACCTCGACCTTGAGACCCAGGGCCCGGCACTGGATTTCGCCGCGCCACACCGGCAGGATCGGGTTGCCGAGGACGAAACATCCGCAGATATCGGTGCCGCCCGAGATCGAGGATAGACATACGTCGCGCTTGATCGCCCTGTAGACGTAGTCGAAACCCTCGGGGGCGAGCGGGGAGCCTGTCGAAAGCACGGTGCGCACGTTCTCGAGCCGGTGCGTTTTCGCCGGCTCCACGCCCGCCTTGAGGAGCGCATCGATGAACTTCGCGGACGTGCCGAGATGCGTCATCCCCTCGGCATCGGCGTAGTCGAACAGGATGTTGCCCTTCCCCACGAAGGGGGAGCCGTCATAGAGCAGCAGTGTCGCGCCCGAAGCGAGCGCCGAGGCGAGCCAGTTCCACATCATCCAGCCGAGCGTGGTGAAGTAGAACAGCCGATCCCCGGGCTTCACGTCGCAATGCAGTTGCTGCTCGCAGACGTGCTTGAGCAGCGCGCCGCCAGCCCCATGCACGATGCACTTGGGCACCCCGGTCGTACCGGAGGAAAACAGGATGTACAGCGGATGGTCGAAGGGCAGCTGCTCGAAGCGGATGTCGGCCGCGGGCCGACCGGCGATGAAGTCCCCCAGACGCTGAGCGCCAGGAATAGCGGAAACGTCCGGCCGATCGCTCGCGTAGGGAACGACGACGACGCGCTTCAGGCCCGGCAGGCTCGCAGCGATTTCTCGCACCTTCTCGAGCGAGTCGATTTCCTTTCCGTTGTAGAAGTAGCCGTCAGCCGCGAAGAGCACCGCGGGGGCGATCTGGCCGAAGCGGTCGAGCACCCCCTGCACCCCGAAATCAGGGGAACATGTCGAGAAAGTCGCGCCGATGCTCGTCGCGGCGAGCATCGCCGAGATCGCCTCGGGCAGGTTGGGCAGATAAGCAGCCACGCGGTCACCGGGTTTGACACCTAGCGCGCGCAGGGACTGCGCGATGCGCGAGACTTGCTCGTACAACTCGCTATGCGTGAGGCGCCGCCTGACCTTGTCTTCGCCCCAGAACACCATCGCCGTGGACGCGTCGCGCCTCCGCAGCAGGTTTTCGGCGAAGTTGAGTCGCGCCTCCGGATACCAGCGGGCGCCCGGCATCCGCTCGCGGTTCACGAGAACCCGTGCGCCCTTCGCGCTCGCGCGCACGCTCGCGAACTTCCACAGCGAGTCCCAAAACTGCTCGGGGTGCTCGACCGTCCAACGGTAGAAGGCCGGATAGTCGTTGAACCCGAGCTTCCAGTCGCGGATCGCCTGGCGCGCGAAACGCGTGAGGTTCGCTTCCTCTATGCGCTCGGCACTGGGCTTCCAGAGCGGTGTTTCGGCCATGGCGGTCTCCTCTCGCCTCGGAATTGGACATTATAATTTGCGGCAGATCGCGCTTTGACCCGGATCGGAGAAGCATGGCACGCGAATCGATGCAGTTCCACGTGGTCGTAGTCGGCGGAGGACCGGCCGGACTCGCCGCGGCGATCCGGCTGAAGCAGCTCGCAGCGCAGGAGGCGGTCGAACTGGGCGTGTGCGTGATCGATAAGGGCTCGGAGATCGGCGCACACATCCTCTCCGGCGCCGTGATGGATCCGCGCGCGCTCGGGGAGCTCTTCCCCGACTGGAAGGCCCTCGGGGCCCCGCTCAAGACCCCGGTAAGCGAGGACCGGTTCCTTTTTCTCACCCAGTCCGGCTCGCTCCGCGTGCCGCGTCTTCTCCTTCCCGAATGCTTCAGGAATCACGGCAACTACGTCGTCAGCCTAGGCAACGTGTGCCGCTGGCTGGGGCAGCAAGCCGAAGCGCTGGGCGTCGAGATCTACCCCGGCTTTGCCGCCGCGGAAGTGCTCTATGACGACAAAGGCGCCGTTCGCGGCGTCGCCACTGGCGACATGGGCGTGGGACGCGACGGCAGGCCGACCGACCAGTATCAGCCGGGGATCGAGCTGCGCGGCAAGTACGTCTTTTTCGCCGAGGGCTGCCGCGGGCATCTGGGCAGGCAGCTGATGGAACGTTATGGCCTGAACGCGAACTCGGATCCGCAGGTATACGGCATCGGCCTGAAGGAACTCTGGGAGATCGAACCGAAAAGGCACCAAGCGGGACTCGTCATTCACTCGGCCGGCTGGCCCTTGGCCGCGGACACCTACGGCGGCTCGTTCCTCTATCACATGGAAGACACACTCGTGTCGGTGGGCTTCGTCGTCGGACTCGCTTACACCAACCCCTACCTCGATCCATACGAGGAATTCCAGCGCTACAAGACCCATCCGAACATCCGCGTCTTCTTCGAAGGCGGCAAGCGCATCGCCTACGGCGCGCGCGCCATCGCCGCCGGCGGTCTGATGTCGTTGCCCAAGCTCACGTTTCCAGGCGGGTGCCTTGTAGGGGACGATGCAGGATTCCTCAACGCCTCGCGAATAAAAGGCAGCCACGCGGCGATCAAGTCCGGCATGCTCGCAGCGGAAGCCGCGTTTGTCGCGCTGCGGGCGGGACGATCCGCAGACGAGCTCGACGCCTACAGCGCGGCGTTCCAAGAATCGTGGCTCTTCGACGAGCTCTACCGCGCGCGCAACTTCAAGCAGTGGATGTCCAAGGGACTCTACTCCGGGACCGTGATGGTCGGAGTCGAGCAGACCCTGCTCGGCGGAAAATTTCCCTGGACGCTGCACCACGGCCACGCCGACAACGAATGCCTCCGGCCCGCCTCGGAGTGCGAGCCCATCGACTATCCGAAGGCCGACGGAAAGCTCACGTTCGATCGTCTCTCCTCGGTATTCGTCTCCAATACCAATCACGAGGAGAACCAGCCCTGCCACCTGATTCTCAAGGACGCGACCGTCCCCGTGGCCGTGAACCTCGCGAAATACGCGGGCCCTGAAAACCGCTACTGCCCGGCGGGCGTGTACGAATTCGTGAAAAACAATGACGGCACCGACCGTCTCCAGATCAACGCGCAGAACTGCGTCCACTGCAAGACCTGCGACATCAAGGACCCGACCCAGAACATCGTTTGGGTTACGCCACAGGGCGGAGGCGGACCGAACTACCCGAACATGTAGGCGAATCCGCTTACTCATCGAATAAAAATAAGTAGTTGCAGTTAACGAACGTTCGTACTATTGTGTGCGGATGCGAAAAGGCGAGCAGACGCGCACGTTGATCCTCAACGAGGCGGTGGCCCTCGCAAGTCAGGTCGGGCTGGAGGGGTTGAGCATCGGGTCCCTCGCGGAACGGCTGGCCATGTCCAAGAGCGGCCTCTTCGCTCATTTCGGTTCGAAGGAGGACTTACAGCTCCTCACGCTCAAGCAGGCGCAGACGCTGTTCTTCGAGGAGGTCTTGTCGCCCGCGTTGAAGCACGCCCGCGGCCTGCCGCGTCTCAGAGCCCTTTTCTCGAACTGGCTCGCGTGGGTGAAACGCAACGACGATCTCCCGGGCGGCTGCCTCATGCTCGCCGCCTGCGTCGAATATGACGATCGCCCCGGCGCGGTGCGCGACTTGCTCGTCGCCGGGCAGCGCGAGCTGCGCGGCGCTCTTGCCAAGGCGATCCGCATTGCCATCGACGAAGGGCACCTCAAACCTCGGACCGATCCCTGGCAGCTCACCTTCGAGCTCTTCGGGATCGTCCTCGCCACCCACCACGACTTCAGGCTGCTCGGCGATGCGCGCGCGCTCGAGCGGGCCGGCGACGCCCTGGAACGGCTGATCGAAGCGCATCGCGCCGCGGCGCCAAGCGCCTGAAAGCCGACGTGCGCTCCCGGAACGCTACGCCGCCGGAGTTTTCCGCGGCCTATCCCGCGCACCTGGTTGCGTCCTGGCCCCTGGGCGTCGCGCACTCGATCACGGTTCGCCCAATCCGCCCCGAGGACATCGACCTCGAGACCGAGTTCGCGCGCAAGCTCTCGAAAGAAACGCGCTATAACCGCTTCCTCGGCGGCGGTGTCGGACTCACACCGGAGATGCTGGAGAAATTCACCCGCATCGATTTCGGCCGCGATATGGCGCTGATCGCAACGGCGACGATCGAGGGCGCGGAAACCGCGATCGGCGTGGCGCGCTACGCGCGCCTCGCGGACGACGTCAGCTGCGAATTCGCGATCACCGTCGCCGATGCCTGGCAGGGCCGGGGCATCGGCAAGAAGCTCCTCGCCATGCTCGTCGACGCCGCCCGCGGGCACGGCATGCGGCGGATCATCGGCGATGTGCTCGCCACGAACACGCCCATGTTGCGCCTCGCCCATTCGCAAGGGTTTCGCATCGAGCGGCATCCCGAGGGCGCGGAGCTGCGCCGCGTGGTACTCGAGCTCGGTTGAGCTTGGCGCATTCCAATTTCCGCAGGAACCTGACACAATTCGACAAACAAGGAAGGTGATCGCCATGACAAATCGCGTTGGCAAGGTGTGCGCGCTACTGTGCGCCGCCGCAGCCTTTTTTCCCGCGCTGGCGCAGGCTCAGAGCGGCGTATTCCGTGTATACGCCGGCCTGGCGCCGACAAGCTACCGCATCACGCTTAACATTCCCGGCGCCTTCAACGCGACCGCGAAATCGAACTATGCCGCCGCAAATCTCGGCGCAACCTGGGTGTCGCCCCGCGGCGTCTATGTGGATGTGTCGGGGCAGAAAAGCCTCAACGCCAAGCACGATCTGTGGGACAGCATCGGGGCCGGCCAGCAGAAGTTTTCGCGCGATTCCTACACGCTTACCGGAGGCTACATTCACGTACTTTCCGGGGGTGTCAGCATCTCAGGTTTTGGCGGCTATACCTATGGGAAGACGATTTTTGATGCGCCCCCAGGCTTTGCGCAGTCAAAGGATATCTTTGAGAGCAAAGGGATTTTCGTAGGCGCGGGAGCAGGCGTTCCCGCGTTGCGCGGTCAGTTGAGCGGCAGCCTTGCCGTTGCCGGCATGAAGGGTAACCAGAAAGACGACGCCGGATTTGACATCAAGGCCGACACGACATTTGGCTTCAGCCTGGGCGGCGCCTATACCTACAAGCTATCGGAGGCATTGGGAGTCACCGCGGACCTACGCTACCAGCAGTACAAATACGATTTCGGCACTCAGATACCCGGGTATAAGGTCACCGAAAAAATGACCAGCCTCGGGGTCAGGCTCGGCTACCAGTTCTGATTCCCCGCTAGAACGTCGGCGGGACGATGATCGTCGACTTCTTCTTTTCCCCTTCTTTTTGCTTCTTGGCAGCCTCCTCCAACCGGGCGCTCTCCAATTCAAGCATGCGCTGGCGCGCCGGTTCCGCATACTGACCGTTCGGGTAGCGGTTGAGGTATTTCTGAACGTCGGCGGCCTTGCGGCTCGATTTGACCGAGTCCCAGAGTGATGTCTCAGCAGCCAGCTTTGCCTTGCTCTCGGCGTCGCGCTGCGCCTGCACCTTGGCTTCGCGCTGCCCCCTCGCATCGGCCTCGCGCCGTGCCCTCTCTTCGCTTTCCCGCTTCGCCTGCGCCTCCGCCTCGCGTTTCGCCTGCGCTTCGGCCTCACGCTTTACTCGCAGTTCGGCCTCACGTTTCACTTGCGCTTCCGCCTCCCGCTTCGCCTTCAGCTCGGCCGCGCGCTGCCCCTTCGCCTCGGCCGTCCGTTTCGCTTGCGCCTCCGCCTCGCGCTG
>VBDE01000045.1 GCA_005883665.1 Betaproteobacteria bacterium | reverse complement strand
CATGATGTCCCCGTCGTGAACGTACCGGATTGCACGGCCGACCGCGGCGCGAAACGTGTCGGCGTCGAAACTCGATGCGACCTCCGTCTCCGCGTCGCGCGTTTCGGAAGGCGGTGACAAAGGCAGTCTCAGCGCGCCCAGCAGCTCGCGCAGACGCGCCTGCGCGTCCTGCCAGGCGCGCGGCTTGGCAGGGTCCGCGTACACAACGAGGTAGAGCTTGCCGGAAAGATTGTCGATCACGGCCAGCTCTTCCGAGACCAGCAGCAGCATATCGGGGCAGCCAACCGGATCGGGTTTGAGCCATCCTCCGGAGAGCCGGGGCTCGATCCAGCGGACCACGTCGTAGCCAAAATATCCGACGAGACCTCCGCAAAACCGGGGTAGCCCGGGAAGTTCCGCGACGCGATAGCGCGAAAGGAATTGGCGCACGAACTCGAGCGGATCGGCAGCTTGGGACTTTTCCGTGACCGCGTCTCCGTGCATCACCGTCACCAAGCTCCCGACTGCCCGCAGCCTTACTGGAGCCGCCAGTCCGATGAACGAATAGCGCCCAAAGCGCTCTCCGCCCACTACGGACTCGAGCAGATAGGTGTTGGAGCGGTTGGCAAGCTTCAGATAAAGCGATAGCGGCGTCTCGAGATCGGCGAAGGTCTCGGCAAGGAGCGGAACGCGGTTGAAACCTTGAGCGGCAAGCCCCTTGAACTCTGCTTCGGTCATGACTGCTCCACGAAAACGTTGCGGGTACTGCGGGTGCGCGCAGGGCGCGCGAGCGACTGCAGGCTAGCTGCGCCACCAGCGCCAGCTGCGCGATTGCACCCGTTTCCCGGCGTTTTCGAAGAGCACGATTGACTTACGTTGCGTCTCGTTCAGGGCGCCTACTCTATAACACCCCTGCGCGGCTTGTCCAGCTTGCGGAGCGCTAGAGCACCTTGCCGGGATTCATGATGCCGTCTGGATCGAGAGCGCGCTTGAGTTTGCGCATCAACTCCAGTTCGAGCGGCGACTTGTAGCGCTGGATTTCATCGCGTTTCAGCTGACCGAGCCCATGCTCGGCGCTGATCGAGCCGCCGAAGCGCGCCACATTGTCGTGCACGATGCGATTGATCGCCGCCGTGTGCGTGACAAAAACGCCGGGCGCGACCCCCTCGGGAGCGGAGACGTTGTAGTGTACGTTGCCGTCGCCGAGGTGACCGAAAGTCACCATTCTGACCCCCCGATAGGCGCGCTCGAGCTCCGCGTCCGTCGTCGCGATGAACTCGGAAATACGGGAGATGGGAATCGACACGTCGTGCTTGATATTCGGCCCTTCATGGGCCTGCGCTTCCGAGATGAATTCGCGAAGGCTCCAGAACGCCCGGGACTGGGTTTCGCTCTGCGCGACCGCCGCGTCGAGAATGTTCGTCTCCTCCAGAGCCGCTTCTAGCATGCTTTCGACCAAGACCCTGACGCCTTCACCCGACTGCGTATCGGAGAGTTCCATCAGCACATAGTGAGGGAAGCGGCGCGGGAAAGGTGCTGCGGTCTCCCTGAAATGCTTGAGCACGAGCGAGAGGCAAAAATGGGAGAAGAGCTCGAAGCCCGTGAGCCTCTCGCCGCAGGCCCCCAGGGCCCGCTCCAGCAGTGCTACAGCCTTCTCAGGAGTTTCCAGCGCCACGATGGCGGTGGCATGAGACTTGGGCAGGGGAAAGAGCTTCAAGACCGCCGCTGTGCTTACGCCGAGCGTTCCCTCGGCACCGATGAAAAGCTGCTTCAGGTCATAGCCGGTGTTGTCCTTGCGCAGACCGCGCAAGCCGTCCCACACCTCTCCCGAGGGCAGCACGACCTCGAGTCCCAGCACGAGCTCGCGGGCATTGCCATAGCGCAGCACCGCGGTGCCGCCCGCGTTGGTGGAAAGATTGCCGCCTATTTCGCAGCTTCCCTCGGCGGCGAGGCTCAATGGAAACAGCCGGCCGGCCTCTTCAGCGGTATTCTGCAGGTTGGCCAACACGCACCCGGCCTCCACCGTCATGGTGTTGTTTCGCGTATCGATCGCGTGGACCCGGTTCATGCGCGAAAGATTGAGGACGATCTGCGTACCGCTTGCATCCGGCGTCGCTGCGCCGCAAAGGCCCGTGTTTCCGCCCTGTGGGACGATCGCCGTGCGTGATTCGGCGCAGGCGTGCACCACCTCGGCCACCTCGGCGGTGGAGGCCGGCTTGACCACCGCGGCCGGCCTGCCTAAGTAGCGTTTGCGCCAGTCGCTCGCGTAGGGGGCGACCTCCTGAGGCGACGTGATCAGCCCCGCTGGTCCGACGATGGCCTGAATTTCTTCGATGAACGATCTCATTTCGGCCTCATGGCGCGGCCGCGCAGTGCTCTGCGATACCCGTCTCTAGCCGACGGACTTGAGCGCGTCCCGCATCTGCGAGATGGCCGCGCGGTAGTCCTTCGAGCCGAAAATCGCGGAGCCCGCGACGAAGGTATCGGCCCCGGCGCGCGCGATGCCGGCGATGTTCCCGGCGTTTACGCCGCCGTCCACTTCCAGCATGATCGCGCGCCCCGTATCGTCGATTTTCGTGCGTGCGTCGCGCAACTTTTCCAGGGCGTGGGGGATGAATTGCTGCCCGCCAAATCCGGGATTCACCGACATGATGAGAACCAGGTCGAGCTTGTGCAGGACATGATCGAGGCAGGACAAGGGCGTCGCGGGGTTCAGCGCGAGGCCTGCCTTACAGCCCGAGTCGTGGATCAAGCCGACACTGCGATCGACGTGCTCGCTCGCCTCAGGGTGGAAGCTAATGATGTTCGCCCCGGCGCGAGCGAAATCCGGAATGATCCGATCGACCGGTCTGATCATCAAATGCACGTCGATTACGCTTTCGGTGAGCGGGCGGATTGCCTCGCACACAACCGGTCCCACCGTGAGGTTCGGGACGTAGTGATTGTCCATCACGTCGAAGTGGATCATGTCGGCTCCGGCTGCGATAACCGCAGCCACTTCATCGCCGAGCCGCGCGAAGTTTGCCGACAGGATGCTCGGTGCGATTCGGAACGTGCGTGCAGGCATCGCTGGAAATTCTACTTGGATTCGCCCGGGGCCGCATGAAACGGCGATCATCTCGCCCTTGTCAGTCTGCGCGATTTCGTGTGGAATGGCCGCATGGTCGCGGAGAAAAAATACGAGGTCACGGTCTCCTCCCAGACGCAATACATCCCGGAGCAGTCCGACGAGCAGAACTCCCGCTTCGTCTTCGCCTATACCATCGTGATCCGCAACGACGGCAGTCTCCCCGCCCAACTGATCTCGCGACACTGGATCATCACCGACGGCCGCAACCAAGTGCAGGAAGTGCGGGGTTTGGGCGTCGTCGGCGCTCAGCCGCTGCTCAAACCCGGGGAAAGCTTCGAGTACACGAGCGGCACCGCGATCGCGACGCCGGTCGGGACGATGCGAGGCAGCTACCAGATGGTGGCCGAAGACGGCACTCAGTTCGACGCACCGATTCCCGAGTTCACGCTGTCGGTACCCCGTGTCCTGCACTAGTGCCGATCGCGGTCCTCGTTTTCCGGCCTGCGCGGCAGCGTCCACCACACGAGGAATGCGACGAGCGCAAGCGCCAGTCCCGCTTCGAGCAGGACGATCCACAACCCGGAACTCATTTTGGCGACGCCCTCTCTAAGCCTCGGAAACCGATGATAGAGCACTTGCGCTGGTCCTTCCTCGCGTGCGCGGCCTTGATCGCAGGCTGCGCTCTCCAGCCGCAACCAGAAGGAGCTTGCCCGTGTCCCGGGCAGCCCCCTGTCGCCCCTCGCATCAATCCGCTCGAGCCCGTCGATTTCGGAGCGCTGACGAGCTGGAAAGACGGCGAGCAGGCGGCGGCCTGGCCCGCTTTCCTCGCATCCTGCCAGGCGTTGCGCTGGCGTGAGGCGTGGCGCGGTGCGTGTGCGCGAGCGATGGAGCTTCGCTCGCCAAGCGACGATGAGGTACGGCGCTTCCTGGAAGAATATTTCACTCCGTGGCGTCTCGCCAACCCCGATGGCGCGATCGAGGGGCTGGTCACGGGTTATTACGAACCGCTCCTGCGCGGCAGCCGCGCCAAGGCCATGCCGTTTGTCCACCCTCTATACGGTCCGCCGGATGACCTACTCACTATCGACCTTTCCGCGATCAACCCGGACTTGCGCGGAATGCGCTTGCGCGGGCGCGTCGAGGGAAAGCGTGTCGTGCCGTATTACTCGCGCGCGGAAATCGCTCGCGGTGCCGCACCCGTCGCCGGAAAGGAAATCCTGTGGGTCGATGATCCGATCGAAGCCTTTTTCCTCCAGATCCAGGGCTCCGGAAGGGTCCAGCTCGAGGGCGGCGAGACGCTGCGTCTCGGCTACGCGGACCAGAACGGCCATCCTTTTCAATCGATCGGGCGCTACCTCGTCGAGCGCGGCGAGATCCAGCTCGCCGAAGCTTCGATGCCCGCGATCAAGGCTTGGGCAGCGGCGAATCCTAAACGTCTGGAAGAGCTGCTCAACCAGAACCCGAGCTTCGTGTTTTTCCGCGAACTGCCGCTCGCCGACCCGGCGAGCGGACCCGTCGGCGCGCTCGGCGTTCCGCTCGCGCCGGGCCGCTCGATCGCCGTCGATCCGCGCTACGTCCCGCTTGGAGCTCCGGTATTTCTCGCGACGACGTTTCCGGCGAGCGCGACGCCGCTCACCCGCTTGGTCCTCGCTCAGGATACGGGGGGCGCGATCCGCAATCCGGTGCGCGCGGATTTCTTCTGGGGGTTCGGTCCCGAGGCGGGCGCGCAAGCGGGCCGCATGCGGCAACAGGGGAGGATGTGGGCGCTTCTCCCGAAGGACCTGAAACCCGCTCCAACCGGCCCTGTGACGCCCTGAAGCCGGGCACGCCCGCCCAAAGTTTATTTTTGGGCCTCGCCGATCAGTTTGACCAGTTCTTCGGGCCGCGCGCCGAGGATTCTCTCCCCAATTGTCGTGAAACTGGTCGGCGTCGCTCTCACGCCGATTTTCTGACCGAGGGCAAGCCACTTGTCGACCGGCGCGTCGCAGGAGGGCGCTGCCGCCGGCTCTCGACCGTTCAACATGAAATCGTAGTAGGCCTTGGCCCGGTCGGGCGCGCACCAGATGGCACGCGCCTTCTCCGGCGATTCGGGCCGGAGAATGGGGTAGAGAAACGTATAGATCGTGATGTCGTCCTGCCGCAACAGCGCGCGGTCGAGGTTCTTGCAATAGGGGCAGAACGGATCGGCGAAAATAGCCACCACGCGCTTGCCGTTACCGCGCACCTGCTTGATCGCGAGATCGAGCGGCAGATCCTCGAATTTGATCGCGGAAAGTTTTTGGTGGCGCTCTTCGGTGAGGTTCTTCTGAGAGCGCGCGTCGATGATCTCGCCCTTGAACACGAAGTTCACCTTCTCATCGGTATAGAACAGCGTCTCCCCGACCACGATCTCGTACAGGCCGGCATAGGACGTCCTGGTCACGCTGTCCACTTTGATTCCGTCGAAGCGGGCCTCGACGCCTCGCTTCACCGAAACCTCATCGGCGAACGCGCTCGCCGTGAGAATCGCTGCCAGAAACAGAGCCGGTAGCCCCAATCTCATGATGGTTCCTTGTGACGAAGGCCCCCGCCCATTCCCATGGCGCGGCGCGTAAGCAGCGTCTTGATGACCGGATTGGAGTTCGTCAGGTTCAATCCGAAGTTCCGGATCCGCACGGCTACTCGGTGGTTTGCATCAAAAAGCCGGAACAACCCGTCCGTGACCCAGCGCAATGCGAGTATATCCTCGGCACGGGCGCGCTCATAGCGCCGCAGCAGGAGGCGATCTCCCGGGTCGGGGGCTCCGCGGAGCAGGTCAGCGAGCGAGTGCGCGTCACCCAATCCCAGATTGACTCCCTGCCCGGCGAGTGGATGCACGACGTGCCCCGCGTCGCCGATGAGCGCTATCCTCCCTTGCGCCATCCGGTCGGCAAGCATGCGATTCAAGGGAAAGGCGGCAGGCGGGGTGAGCGGCTCCAGGGCGCCCAGAGCTTCCTCGCCCGCTTCGCTCACGCGAGCGCAAAGCGCGGCGGGCGTGAGGGCGAGCAGTTCGCGGGCGTGCGCCTCTCGCGTGGACCAGACCATCGAGACGCGCCGGTCGGGCAGCGGCAGATAGGCGAGCACCCCGTCGCGGCGAAACCATTGATACGCGATATGGCAATGCGCCCGCGCGCAGGCGAAGTTGCCGACGATGCCGAGCTGGGCGTAGCTCGCGCCTCGGGCTTCGATGCCTGCGGCACGCCGCGCCCACGAGTCGATCCCGTCGGCGCCGACCGCGAGTTTCGCCGTGACCACGTTGCCGTCTTCGAGACCGATTTCGACGCGATCCTCCCTGCGGCACAGTTCCGACGGCACCGCCGGACACAGCAAGGAGACATTTCGCTGGCGCTCGAGGCCTTGCCACAGAGCATGGTGAAGCCGGCCGGATTCGACGGTCGCAGCGAGTTGCAGCACCCCCGACTCGTAAGCGGAAAAATCCAGGCGTGAGCGCCCGTCATCACCGAAGACCCGCATCGCGTAAATCGGCGTGACGCGCCCGGCTTCGAGGCGCCGCCACGCACCGATGCGATCGAGAAACGCCGCGCTCGCCGGAGTCAGCGCGTAGACGCGCGAATCCCAGTCCGGACCCGGCGAAGGCGGCGCCTTGCGCTCGATGAGGGCAAGCCTGAGCCCAGATTCGGCGAGCGCCGCCGCCAGACTCGCCCCGGCAAGCCCTCCGCCGATGATGACGACGTCGAAATCCATTCGTGGATTGTACCCGCGAAGGGAGTCTTCCTTGACAACCATTCAACGCAAAACGGATAATTTCCGGTTTTCCGTGGCGAATTAGCTCAGCTGGTTAGAGCGACGGAATCATAATCCGCAGGTCCGGGGTTCGAGTCCCTGATTCGCCACCATTTCTCTCTCTCTGAGCGAGCGACCATGGCCCCACACCGCGCCGCATGCCTTGCGCTCCTGCCGGTCCTCCTATGGGCCGCATCGGTTCTCGCTCAGGCACGGCCGAGCCCTATCCCGCAGGACTCCAGGCGAGGCTACATCCGGCACGTCGAAGAGATGGCCGTAACCGTAGACGACAAGGCGATGCAGCTCGCCGCGGGCGCTGTCATTCGCGACCAGCAGAACCT
>VBDE01000044.1 GCA_005883665.1 Betaproteobacteria bacterium | reverse complement strand
CGCGCTGCGGCAGAACTTTTTTCCAGGCGGCAATCTGGCGGCGCCGAATGCCCAGGTCAACGAGACCTTCTACGCGCCGGGCGCGCCGCGCGCGCTCTGGATCGGGATCCAGCTCGTGCCGGACACCGCGGGAAGCAGGCAAAGCCGCGCGCCGCAGGCGCGCCGCGATTGACACTCCCGCGAAGCCCGGCTTATCGTTGCCGGCAACGACAGGAGGCAGTCGCCATGCCCTTTTCCCGTAAATCCGCCCTTGTGATTTTTTTCTGCGGCCTGCTCTCGGCGACTGCGGCGCAGGCGCAGCGCGCCAAGCCGCAAGGATTCCCCGATGCGCCTGGAAAAGAAGTGCTCGTCGGCAAATGCTTTCAGTGCCACGCCCCGACGATGTGGCAGGACCACCGGCAGGACCGCAGAGGTTGGGAGGGCGTGCTCTACCGCATGGTCGGGCGCGGCGCCCTGTGGACCGAAGACGAGGTGAGGACGATGGCCGACTACCTCGCGACAACGTACGGACAGCAGCCGGCCACATCGCCGAAATGATTCGGCGCAGGAACGGGAGGGCACCATGAGAGAACTGGTCGCGCGATATCTGTCGCGCTCGATTTCGCGGCGCGGATTCCTGAAAGGCCTGACCACCGCCGGAATCTCGCTCGCTTCGGCGGAATCCGTCCTCGAATCGCTCGTCCCGATCGCCCACGCCCAGGAAGGGCGGCGCGTCGCGCCTGAGGCGATCAAGATGGTCGAGGGAACGGGCGCCGAGTGCTTCGCCGAGCAGCTGATCGCTTCCGGCGTCAAATACGTGTTCGGAAACTCGGCGAGCGAAGACGCGCAGTTCTACGAAGCGCTGGTCGAACGGCCTCGGCTCAAATACATCCTGACGCCGCACGAAGGACCGGGGGCCGCGATGGCCGCGGGCTACGTGAAAGCCTCCGGCGAGCCGACCATCGTGATGCAGGCGGCTGTCGTGGGACTGGTCAACGCCATGGGGCAGATGTTCAACGCCTACAAGGAGCAGACACCGCTCGTTTTCTACAGCTACCGCACCGACCAGACGCGACGCGCCGGGCGCGACGGCTTCGAGGAAGTAGCCAACCAGGAGCAGATCGTCCAGCCGATGACGAAGTACTCGTGGCTTGCGCGGCGCGCCGAAATGATTCCGGAGACCGTCCGGCGCGGCTTCAAGGCGGCGTGGACGCCGCCTTACGGGCCGACTTACTTTTCCTGGCATTCGGATCTGAACGACGAGAAGACTTACGCCGAGATCATCACCCAGGACAAGGTCGACCCGCGCATGCGCGTGCGCCCCAATCCTCGCGAAGTCGAGCGCGCTGCAAAACTCCTCGTCGAGGCGAAGATGCCCCTCATGATCGTCGGCGACGAGGTCTACGGCGCCAAGGCCGTGTCCAAGGCGGTGGAGTTCGCCGAGCTCCTCGGCATGCCGGTGACCCAGGCGCGGCAGATCTACGCGAATTTCCCCGAGTCGCATCCGCTCTGGGTCGGCGGCCCGCCCGCGGCGCGCATCGCGTCGCTCGATTTCCCGAAAGATCCCGACGTAGTCATGAACGTCGGGAACAAATTGCAGCACAACAGCCCGCAACCCATCGTGGCGCGCGAAGCGAAATTCATCGACATGCGCAGCGACAGCTGGAGCATGGGGAACGTGATGAACACCGAGGTTCCGCTCGTCGCCGACGTCGCCTACGGCCTGGACGATCTCAAGTTCGCGGTCGAAGGTATCATGACCTCCGCAACGTACAGGAAGGCGCGGGAGCGCGCGCAGGAAGTGCGCCGCTTCAGCGAGAAAGCGAAAGCGCTGCGCGCCTTGGTGTCGAAGAACCCCGAGTGGGACCGCAGCCCGATGCTCGCCGACCGCGTCACCGCCGAGGTCGCCCAGTTCGCCGACCGCGATGCCATCATCGTCCATGAAGCAGGGTCGGTCGTCTTGCACGGTTTTGATTTCGATCCACTGGGCGGGCGCGAGCTTTTTTTTTACTACGGCGCGCACCTCGGCTCGGGAGTGGGCACCGCGGCGGGCGTGAAGCTCGCCCGCCCGAACCAGCAGGTGATCTGCCTCGTCGGTGACGGATCGTTCGTTTTCGGGCCGACCGCGCTGTGGAACATGGCGCGCCTCGAGCTTCCCGTGATCACCGTCGTCTACAACAACCACGCCTACGGGGGCCCGCACAGCCGCGTGATCGAAAAGACGGCCGGAGGCAAGATGGTGCAGAGGCGGCAATTCGTCCACGACTATCTCGGCAGCCCGGACATGAACATGGCGCAGATCGCCAAGGGGTTCGGGGTCGACGGGGAAATCGCCGAGTCGCCCGGCGAGCTCAGGGCGGCCCTGGCGCGCGCGCGCAAGGCGACGGTGGAAGGCAGGCCCTACCTCATCGACGCGCAAGTGGCGCGCGTCGGAGTCGCCTGGGCGGAGAAGCCGTGGATTCCGCCGATCAGCATCGCGCGAGAGCGCGCGAGGAAAGTCTAGGTCGCTACGCTGCGATGCCCAAAGCGGACGATATCGAATCGCGGTTCCGGACCGCCGGGCACTTCACCGAGGCCCTGAAAAAAAACCTGTTTGCGCTGTTCTGCCAGCCGATCGTCCCGGTCGAGTCGGCGAAAGTGGATTACAAGTATATGGAGATTTTCGTCCGCTTTCGCGAAGAGGAGGACAAGCTGCTGCCGCCGGGCACTTTTTTCCCGATACTCGAGGCGAACCACTTGACTCCGCTGCTGGACCGGTGGGTCGTGCGCGAAGTCCTCAGGTGGTCGGCCGACAAACAGAGCTCTCAGCCCAATTGGCACATTCCGCGCTTCAACCTCAATCTCGCCGACGACACGATTCGCGACAAGGATTTCGGAGGACAGGTGCGCGACCAGCTCAAGGAGACGAAAATCCCGCCCAACCGGCTGTGGTTCGAGTTGACCGCTCAGCAGATGGCGAGGCTTGCCGACCCGGCGAAGCAGACCATCACCCGTCTGAAGTCGCTGGGGTGCGCCATCGCGGTCTCGGATTTTTCCAGCGTCGAGATGATCGCCCGGGGCTACAAGGACGCCGGCGCGCAGATCGTCAAGCTCTCGGGAAGCGTCGTACGGAGCATCCACAGGAACCCTGAAGCCTTGTCGAAACTGCTGGAGCTCAACGGCTATTGCCAGAAACTCGGGCTTCAGACCATCGCCGAATTCGTGGAGCATGACGACACCCTCCCGATGCTGCGCAAGGCGGGCGTCAACTTCGCGCAGGGCTTCGCGATCGCCGAGCCCGGGCCGCTCAGCCTGGTGGTTTGATCAGAAGTGCATACTGAACACAAACCCCAAGCCGCTGGTCTTGGGGTTTGTCGCCGGCGTAGTCGCTACAATCGCGGGGTTTGTGTGAATGCTGTTCGCCTTGTAGTTCACGTTCGTATAGCGTGCGCCGAAGTTGAACCTATTTTTCAGCACATAGTCGGCCTGCAGCACGAAGCCGAGTGCATCGTCGTATTTGGCGTCCAAGCCGTTCGCGGCTCCGCTGCCCTGAAGGGTCGGGCCCAGGTGGTACGTCAGGCCGCCGCCCAAACGAACGTTGGGCAGACGATAGAAGACGAGCGCATCGAGCGGCAAAACGTTCCAATCGATGTCGCCGTTCTGGGCGTGGATCGTGAAGAATTTGTACGAGGCCGAGAGCTCCACCTCGAGGACCTTTGAATCCATGAGTATCGAGGCTCCGCCGCCAACGAAGACCCCGTCGTTGGCCTTGATCGATCTCGAGGAGCTGCCGCCACCGGTCACACCCACCGAAACCACGGTATCTCCCCCGAAGTCGAAGCCCGCCTTGATGATCGGCCTGACGTCGGCCGCATGCGATCCCAGGGGGGCCGTTGCGACAACCGTCAGAGCCAAAATGGTGAAAGATTTGAGTAAGAGTCTCCCTGTCATTTTCTTTTCCCCCTTTGATTTAGGCGGCGGCCGGCATCCGATTAAAAGCGCGGCCGGATGAAAAGGATACCTGTTCGGCGGGATTCCGCAACGTGCTTCCTGCGCGCCGCGCACCGTGCGATACTTCTGCATGTCAATCGGCCCGCAGCAAGGGAGTCCTCCGCGTGCGGCAGAAAAAGAAGTGATTACTACCGGCGTGACGCACACCGCAATGAAGCACGCGACGGCGGCCCTCCTCGCCTGCTTGCTCGCCGCCGCCGCGTCCGCGTTCGGGCAGGTGAAAACCGTGCTGCGCATCTCCACGCCCGCGGTGCCCGACGACTGGCACGTGAAGATGCTCTACGTTTTCAGGGACGAGCTCAACAACGCGGCGCCCGGCCGCTTCGACGTGCAGGTGCATCATTCGGGAACCCTCTTTCGCCAGGGCGCGGAGCCGGTGGCGATGCAGCGCGGAAATCTCGAGATGGCGCTCCTGTCGATGCAGGACATCGCGCGACAGATGCCCGAGTATTCGATCTTCACCGCTGGCTACCTGATCCGCGACCCTGAGCATCTCGCGAAAGTCTATGGCGGACCGATCGGCGACGAGGTGAACCGAAGGATCGCGGAAGCGATGGGAATCCAGTTGCTGCAAGCGGTCTATCTCGGTACGCGCCAGGTGAGCCTTGCCCAGCCGAGGCCGGTAAGAACCCCAGCCGATCTCGCCGGGGTGAAGCTGCGCATGCCCGGCTCCAAGGAGTGGCTCTTCCTCGGGCAGGCGCTCGGGGCGAGCCCGACGCCGCTCGCCTTCACCGAGGTCTACCTCGGCTTGAAGACCGGCACCATCGACGGCCAGGACAACCCGCTGCCGACGGTGAAGTCGGCGAAGTTCTACGAGGTGACGCGGCAGATCGTGCTCACGGGGCACCTCGTGGACGCGCTGCAGCTCGCGATTTCCTCGAAGACCTGGCACGCGTTATCCGCGGCACACAGGGCGCAGATGAAGAGGGCGGCGACGAAAGCGGCGAAATTCAACGACGAAAACCGCGTGCGCGAGGAAAGGGAGCTCATCGAATTCTTCCGCGCGCAGGGCATCG
>VBDE01000043.1:7632-13093 GCA_005883665.1 Betaproteobacteria bacterium | reverse complement strand
CCTTCACCACGCCGAGCGCGTAGGCGAAGGTTAGCGACCCGAGGTTCGCGAACATGTTGCCGAAGCCGGCGGACATGCCGGCGACGCGCTGCCCGAGCACCTCGACCGGCACGTGGAAGAGCGGCCCGAAATAGAACTGCACGAAGATCGAGTTGACCGCGACCACGAGCACCAGCGCGGGCATGGAAGTCACGTACACGAGGAGCGCCGAAGTGCAGGCGAGCACCGCGAGCGATCCTCCGATCACAAGCGGCGGGTTCCTCAGGCGGTCGGAGGCGTAGCCGCCGAGCGCGTTGGAGGGCCCGGTCAGCGCGAATCCCATCGCCGTGATGAATCCCGCGGCCTGCAGCGAAAGGCCTCTGTCGGCGACCAGGAGCGAAGGCAGCCAGAAATTGAACGAGGTGGTGACGCCGAAGCGGATGAACTGGATGCCGGCGCACACGCCCAGCGCGGCAAAGGCGATGAAGGGCGGACGCCAGCCGTAGTGGTTCACCAGAAACGGGCCGACGAGAGAGAGAAGGATGTTCCCCGAGACGCCGCCGATCACGTACACGCCCATCGCGGTCGCCTTGCGGTCCGCGGGGAACCAGGAAGCGACGAGCGTGAGGCCTGGCGCGAAAATGAGCGCGCGGAACACGCCCGACACGATCTGATTCGCGAGCGCGGCCGGATAGGACTGGATCATCCCGAAGTTGAGCGAGAGCAGCGTCGAGCCGAGGATGCCGATGAAAAAGATGCGTTTCGGCCCGAAGCGGTCGGCGAGGTAGCCCCCCGGGATCTGGCCGAGCGCATAGGTGAAGGTCGCGGCGGCGGACAGCATTCCCGCCTGCGCGAAGCTCATGTGCAGGTCCTCCCGGATGAGCGGCAGGAAGACCAGCGTGACGGTGAGCGCGGCGTCGCGCCGGCCGGGGGAGGCGGGAAAGGAGGATTTGAGGGACACGGGACTGCCGGAGCGCAAAGCCGGTGAGGATAGCGGTTTTGCGGCGAGGCGGTCGGGCTGCTAAGAGCTTCGCGCTTTAATTCTGTTGCGTACCCGCTCTCGCGCGGGCTCCTTCGCCGGGACCGCGGACTTCTTGCACTCGCTCGCCACCGCCTCGCGGATGATTTCCGCCAGCCTCAAAGTGGCGGGGCCGGCGTGCTCGCGGTCGGCGAATATCAGGTACAGCTCGGCGTAGCGCTCGCCGCCTTCGCGTACGGGCAGCGCCCTGAGCGTGCCCGCCTTGAGCTCCTCGCGGATTCTCTCCTCCGGCAGCCAGGCGAAACCGTGGCCCGAGCGCGCGGCGTCGATGGAGGTCGCCAGGTTGCTCACCGTCCAGCGCTGCGTCGCCTCCATCGTCAGCGGCGTTGCGCGCCGCGGGCTCGACTCGCGCACCACCAGCTGGCGATGCGCGCGCAGGTCCTGCACCGAGAGCTTGCGCCCGAGCTTGTGAAGCGGGTGATCCGGGTGCGCGGCGAGAATAAAGCGCACGCGCATCAGGGACTCGCCCATGAACCCTTGGGGGATCGTCCCGAATATCGCGAGCTCGGCCTGGGTCTGGAGCAGCGCGTCGTCTTTTCCGCCGAGCACCGTCTCGATCAATTCGACTCGAGTATGCGGGCTCTCCGCCCCGAGGCGCGCAAGGCAGCCGAGCAGCAGCCAGGTCGGAAAAATGGTTTCCACGGCGAGGTGGATCTCCGCCTCCCAGCCCGCCGACAGCTTCTTCGCCGCCTGCTCCAGCCCGGCGGCCTCGTCTAGCAGGTAGCGGGCGCGGCGGTAGAGCAGCTCGCCCGTGGGCGTGAGGTTCGCCTTGCGCCCCTGGATTTTGAAGGCCTTCACGCCGAGCAGCGATTCGAGCTTCTGCACGGCGTAGGTCACCGACGACTGGCTCTTGTGCAGGGCCTTGGCGGCTTTGGCGTAGGCGCCCTCGTCGACCACTGCGAGGAGGGCGCGCCATTGGTCGAGGGAGATGCGGGATGCGGCCATTTGATCTATCCGTTAAATCGATGGATATAACTTAATTTTTGCGCTTTTTTATCTACTTGTCCAATGATTAAATGTCCCCATGTTCGGACCGATGACAGACCAGGAGGCGCCATGAAAAACGCTCTGAAGTTCGCCACGAAGAACGCCACGAAGAATGTACGCAGCATTCACCGCGGGGGCGAAGCACATTGGGTGGGCGACGGCTTCCCCGTGCGCACGGTGTTCAGCTACCAGGATCTCGGCGCTGAGCTGACGCCCTTCCTGCTTCTCGATCACGCCGGACCCGCCGATTTCGGGCCGACCGTCGAGGAGCGCGGCGTGGGCTGGCATCCGCACCGCGGTTTCGAAACCGTCACGATCGCCTACCAGGGCGAGGTCGACCACGAGGACACCGGCGGCAACCGGGGCCGCATCCGCCCGGGCGACGTGCAGTGGATGACCGCGGGCTCGGGCGTGCTGCACAAGGAAATGCACGGGCGCGACTACGCGCGGCGCGGCGGGCCCTTCGAGATGCTCCAGCTCTGGGTGAACCTGCCGGCGAAGTCGAAGATGACTTCTCCCCGCTACCAGGAGCTCCTCGATCGTGACATTCCCGCGGCGAGGCTTCCCGGCGACGCCGGCTCGGTGAGGGTGATCGCGGGCGAATTCGAGGGCGCGAAGGGACCGGCGCGCACGTTCACGCCGATCAACCTGTTCGACCTGCGCCTGCGCGCCGGGCATCGCGTGCGCCTCGACCTGCGCGAGGGCTGGACCGCGGCGCTCTTCGTCCTGAAGGGCAAGGTCTCGGTGAACGGCGAGGCCGCGAACGAAGGCGAGCTCGTCGTATTCGAGCGCGAAGGCGGCGAGGCCGCGATCGAGGCGGCGTCGGACGCGACAGTGTTCGTCATGAACGGGAAGCCGATCGACGAGCCGATCGCGGGCTACGGACCCTTCGTCATGAACACGCAAGAACAGATCCGGCAGGCCGTCGTGGACTACCAGAGCGGCCGGCTGGGACGGATTCCATCTTCTACACATTGAGGTGAAACATGAAAACGCTGCTACAGATCCGATCCAGCATCTTTTCGAACGACGGCCAGTCGAGCCGGCTCGCCGAGCGCTTCGTCGCCCGGTGGAGCGCGTCGAACCCAGGCGGCAAGGTGATCGTGCGCGACCTCGCGAAGGAGCCCGTTCCGCATCTTGACGCCGCGCGCTTCGGCGCCTTCCTCGCGAAGCCGGTGGAGCGCACCCCGGCTCAGCAGGCGGTGGTCGATTACTCGGATGCGCTGATCGGCGAGCTCAAGCGCGCCGACGTCGTCGTTCTCGGGTTGCCGATGTACAACTTCGGGGTCCCCTCGACGCTCAAGGCGTACTTCGACCACGTCGCGCGCGTCGGGGAGACCTTCAAATACACCGAAAAAGGTCCGGTCGGCCTGCTGACCGGCAAGAAGGTGTACGTGTTCGCCGCGCGCGGCGGGATGTACGCCGGGACACCGAACGACACCCAGACGCCGTTCATCCGCACTTTCCTTTCCTTCCTCGGCATGAGCGACATCGAGTTCGTCTACGCCGAGGGGCTCGCGATCTGGTGGAGCCCGAACTCGCCGCGGCGTGACACTTGCGGATTCGTACGCTCAAGTCAATGCGAGCGGAGCTTCGTCCATCAGTGCGATCTGCTCCTTCAGCTCGAGGATGCGGTCCTGCCAATAGCGCTGGGTGTTGAACCAGGGAAACGCGGCCGGGAACGCGGGATCGTCCCAGCGCCGCGCGAGCCAGGCCGAGTAGTGGATGAGACGCAGGGTTCGCAGGGCCTCCAGGAGATGCAGCTCGCGCGGATCGAACTCGTGGAAATCCTCGTAGCCGGAGAGGATGTCGGCGAGCTGCCGCGTCATCGACGCCCGGTCGCCCGAGAGCAGCATCCAGAGGTCCTGGATCGCCGGGCCGTTGCGGCAGTCGTCGAAATCCACGAAATGCGGCCCTTCGTCGGTCCATAACACGTTACCTGCGTGGCAGTCTCCGTGCAGGCGCAGCGCGCGCACCTCGCCCGCCCGCTCGTAGCTGCGGGCGACGCACGCGAGCGCGAGGTCGACAGCGCTCTTCCACGCATCGAGCAGGTCCCTTGGAATGAAATCATGCGCGAGGAGCCAGTCGCGCGGCTCGCGGCCGAAGCTCTCGATGTCGACGGCCGGCCGCTCGGCGAACGGGCGCGTCGCACCGACGGCGTGAATGCGCCCGACGAAGCGACCGATCCATTCGAGCGTCTTGCGGTCTTCGAGCTCCGGCGTGCGTCCGCCTCGGCGCGGAAATACCGCGAAGCGGAAGCCGCCGAATCGGTGCAGCGTCTCTCCATTTTCCTCGAGCGGCGCGACCACGGGAATCTCGCGCTCGACGAGCTCGAGCGTGAACGCGTGCTCCTCGAGAATCTGCGCGTCGGTCCAGCGTGCGGGGCGATAGAACTTTGCGACCACCGAGGCGGACGAGTTCGGCGTCTCTTCCGCTTCGAGCCAAACCTGGTACACGCGGTTCTCGTAGCTGTTCAGCGCGAGCAGCCGCCCGTCGCCGGCGAAGCCCGCGCTCGCGAGCGCGTCGAGCACGGCGTCCGGGGTGAGCCCCGAGTAAGGCGGCACTGCGGGCATCGCGCCATTGTAAGGGCCGGCGCGCGGGGACCCGTAAGACCGGAAAGCGAAAGTCCGCCCGAGGGCGGACTTTCCGGGACGCGGGAGGGCTGCCGCGCTTAGCGGGACAGTCCGCTGCCGATCACCGCGCCGATCACCGATCCGGCGGCGATTGCGCCGGGACGACCGTCACCTACCGCGCCGCCGATCGCAGCACCGGCGATCGCGCCGCCGATCGTGCCCCAGGGCTGCGCGTAGTACACGGGCGCCGGAGTGGGGTAGTAAACGGGTGCCGGAGCCGCGTAGTACACGGGCGCGGGGGTGTAGTACACCGGAGCCGGGCGATATACGAAGACGGGGCGCGGGACGAATACCGGGGGCCGCACGATCACGACGCGCTGACCCGGATAGACGAAATACGGCCTGCCGTAGTAGCCGTTTCCGTGAAAGTATCCGTCGTGCGCCAGCGCAGGCGCGCCAGCCGACAACGCGGAAAGGGCGAGGGTCGCTACGCTCAAAAACCGGAACGTCCTGGTCTTCATGGTTGCTCCTTTTTTTGGGAGGTTACGACCCAAGAACGGCCCGCCGGGGCAGGCTGCCGACCCCGGCCCCGTAACGGTTTGTAAGCCGGGTTTCGGCGGTTACAGGTAGGAAGTCGCGCTAAGGTGTACGCTCTTCGAAGGGGCGTGATGCTGTGGGCACGCAAGTTGCGTAAAAGGGCAGCTGTTATCGGAGGTGCCGACCATGATAACCATCACGATCAGCGGGGCCGAGAAGAGTGGCGCATTGGCGCGGATCGCCGCGTTCCTCGTTCGCAAGGGCTATCCCCTCAAAGGACAGCAAATCGCGGAGTCGGCCTCGGGCGCGAAGCTCGTGAAAATCAGCCTCGGGGTAAGCCACCTCG
>VBDE01000043.1:0-7448 GCA_005883665.1 Betaproteobacteria bacterium | reverse complement strand
GTCATTCGGCAGTCCGCTCAAGATGCCTGTCGCGTTGCGGCGAACCCTGGTTCCCGCCCTAGAGACCCTCGGCAAGGTGGACGCAAGCGACACCGACGTCGCGCTGTCCGACAGTCCGTTTTGCGATACAGGCAAAATCGCTTGTTGTGAATTCCTGACCGGATTCATGCAGGGATTCCTGGATGCCGGCCCGCTGACGCAGAACACTCGCGTTCACAAGGCGGCGTGCAGGGCGAAGGGGGATTCGCACTGCAGTTACAAGTTCAGCTATGATCGATAATCCCCGTGTTACCCTCTTGATTGAACGAGTAATTCGCTATCACGGACGGGAGACATCCAAATGAACTCTATCCAGTACGACCCGTTTCTAGTCGGGCTGTCATATGTGATATCCGTATTTGGCTCATACACGGCCTTGCAGCTCGCGATCGCGATCCCGCAGGCGCGCACCTGGGCGGCGGTGATCGGTTCGGTGACCGGCGCATCGGTGGCGCTGGGCGGCGGGGCGATCTGGTCCATGCACTTCATCGGAATGAACGCGGCCGACATGGGGATGCCGGTGGCCTACGACCCCGTGCTGACCTTCACTTCGCTGATTCTCGCTGTCATCGCGCCCGCGATCGGTTTGTTCATCGTGGGACGCAGCGACGGCGGGCCGTGGAACCTGCCGCTGGGCGGAATCCTCACCGGACTCGGTGTTGCATTGATGCACTATACGGGAATGGCGGCGATGATCATGCAGGCCAAGATCACCTATGACACCACCTTGTTCGCCGCTTCTCTCGTGATCGCGGTCGTGGCTGCCACGGTAGCCCTGTGGCTCGCGTTCAACCTAAGAGGCAATCTGCAGCGCTTCGGCAGCGCAATCGTCATGGGGATCGCGGTATGCGGCATGCACTACACCGGGATGGTTGCGGTGCGGATGGAGGACACGAAGGAAGCCGTCCCGGCGACAGGCATATCCTTGTCCCCGTCGGACATGGCTTACTCGGTGTTCGCAATCACAGCGGTACTCCTGACCCTTCTGTTGATCTACAGCGCGTGGAAGGCACAACGCAGCCTTCGGGTCGATATATAGGGGAGAGAAGGGATAAGCGATAGCGAGACCTATCGCGGAGATACGCCGGAGCCGCGGAATTCCGCGGCTCCGCTGCTTGGGGGACCCGATTCGAGGCGGATGCGCGAAAAGACTTCTTTCGCGCTGCGGATCCACAGGCCCCAGGTATGTCCGCCCGGCAGCTCCAGGTAGTGGGACCCGGCCAGCTCCTGCGCCAGCAAGCGTGCGTCCTCTATCAAGTGATCGCTCGTGCCGCAGGCGAGCCATACGCGGCGGGCGAGCTCGGGCCGGCCCGTCCAGCCTTTCACCATCTTCCACGCTTGGCGCTGATAATTGTCGCCGTTCGTCTCCGCAGGCAGAGGGCCCGGATCCCATTTTCGCGGGCCGCCGGCGGCGCGGATTTCGTCCAGCAGTTCCTTGCCACCCAGAAAGGGCGCGAACAGCACGAGCCCCGTGAGCTCGCCCGGATGCTCCCGTTCGTACAGCAAGGCACCCATACCGCCCATGGACCTCCTCGTGCAGGCGCGGCACGAGCTTGCCGTCGCGGTAGTAGGCGAAGGTTGCGCTGGTGAGCAGCACGTCCGCCTCCGGCCACGATTCCTGGATGACCTCCGCAAGGCCGTGGCCCTTCATATCCTGCGCATCATCGCCAAAGCCGGGGAGCACGATGACGAGCGTGCGCTCGGCGGCGGGTCGGGGCGCCGGCACCGACACCGTGCCGATCGGGGCCTTCGAGTCGCCGATCGTGAAGCAGCCCGCGAGACCTGCTGCCAGACACAGTGCGAGTGGAAGGGAGCGACTCATGGCCGCTCGCGCTCGTGAAGCCGGTCAGGCGGGTTTCTGTGCCGGACCCTTGGGTATGAATCGCAGCGCCACGCCGTTGTTGCAGTAGCGCAGGCCGGTCGGCTCGGGCCCATCGTCGAAGATGTGGCCGTGGTGTCCACCGCAGCGCACGCAGTGGTATTCGGTGCGCTCCATGAAGAGCTTGCGGTCGGTCGTGGTACCGAATACGCCGGGTATCGTGGTGAAAAAACTCGGCCATCCGGTGCCGCTGTCGAATTTCATTGCCGAGGTGAAAAGCGGCAGGCTGCAGCCCGCGCAGACGAACACCCCCGGGCGCTTTTCTCGGTCCAGCGGGCTCGTCCCGGCTCGCTCGGTGCCTTCGTGGCGCAGCACGTCGCTTGAGCGGTTCCGCGCTCGCGGCCACGTCCGCGCCCTCGGCAAGCAGGGTTTTCCAGTCTTTTTGAAGATCTTCCACTTTCACGGCTCCTTTCGCGGTCTTTTGTCCCCATCCGGCGGTGCTGAAACCCGCCAGAGACAGCGCCGTCAAACACCTCAGCCAGTTGCGACGATCCATTTTTTAGCTCCTCAAGCCGGCAGTATAGACCGCCTTTCGGGCCGGGAATTCCCACCGGCGTTTACATGAGTCGTAAGAACCGGGCCGGCCTTACAATGAGTACCATGAACGCTCACGAACTCTGGCTCGCCGCCGGCCTGCGCACGCCGTTCGCGCGCGTGGACGGCCCGCTCGCCCGGCTCGATGCAGTGGAGCTCTCGCTGCCGGTCGTGCGGGCGATGACCGGGCCGCGGGCCGCGGTGAAGCCGGACCTGGTCGTCTGGGGGACGGTGATTCCGAACCTCGGCTATTCGAACATCGCGCGCGAGGTGCAGATCGAGGCGGGCTTGGATCAAACCATCCCGGCGTTTTCCACTGTGCTCGCCTGCTCGACGAGCATGGTCGCGGCTTTCGAGGCGGCAGGGATGCTCGGGCACGGCGGCAAGGAGCTCGCCCTCGTCGGCGGCGTGGAGAGCATGAGCCGCGTGCAAATCGGGCTCTCGCAAAATTTTTCCGACTGGTTGCGGCGCTTTTCGCAGGCGCGCTCGATAGCGCAGCGCCTCGGCCTGTTCGGGAAACTGCGGGTGCGCGACATCCGCCTGCATGTTCTTGCCGTTGCCAACCGCGCCACCGGCAAGAGCATGGGCGAGCACTGCGAGGAAATGGCCAAGACCTGGAGCATCGCGCGCGAATCCCAGGACAAGATCGCGCTGGCGAGCCACGAGAAGGCGATCGCGGGCCAGAAATCCGGATTCTTCGACGATCTGATCGTTCCGGTCGAAGGCATGTCGCGCGATGGCTTTCCGCGCGCGGACACCAGCCTCGAGCGCCTGGCGAAGCTGCAGCCGGCCTTCGATCGAACGAGCGGCAAGGGCACGATCACCGCAGGGAACGCATCGCCCCTCACCGATGGCGCAGCGGGCCTGTGGGTGGCCACCGGCGCGGGAATCAAGCGCCTGCCCGGCTCCGTCCCGCGCGCGCGCCTTGTCGATTGGGAGATCGCGGCGGTAGACGTGTTTACCGAGGGATTGCTCATGGCACCCGCGTACGCGATTCCGCGCATGCTGGCGCGGAACGACGTCGCTTATCACGATATCGCGCTGTGGGAGATCCACGAGGCGTTCGCCGCGCAAGTGCTGTGCAACGTCGCTGCCTTGGAGAGCGCCGAGTTCCGTCGCCAGAAAGCGGGCGTGGAAGCGAACCTCGGCAAGTTTCCGTGGGAGCGGCTCAATCCGCACGGCGGTTCGGTCGCGCTCGGCCATCCGTTCGGCGCGACCGGCGCGCGCATCCTCTCGCAGGCGGTGAAGGAACTGGCCGCGATGCCCAAAGGAACCCGCGCGGTGGTGAGCATCTGCGCGGATGGGGGGCTGGGCACCGTCGCGCTGCTACAGGCAGAATGATGGCGGGGCGCAAATGAATCCCCCCTCGGAAAATCTCGTCGAGATCTCCGGCGTCGAATTCTCCTACGGCTCGAGAAAGCTGCTGAAAGGCCTGAGCCTCAAGATTCCGCGCGGCAAGCTTGTCGCGATCCTGGGTGCAAGCGGCTCGGGGAAATCGACGCTGCTTCGCCTGATCGGAGGCCAGGCGAAACCGGATCGCGGTACCGTCAAGGTCGCGGGCGAAACGGTCCACGAGCTCGACACGCATGCCCTGTACGAGCTGCGTCGCAAGATGGGGATGATGTTCCAGGCGGGAGGGCTATTCACCGACATCTCGGTGTTCGAGAACATCGCGTTCCCGATGCGCGAGCACACCGAGCTCCCGGAAAGCGTGCTGCGCAGGATCGTGCTGATGAAGCTGCACGCGGTCGGCCTGCGCGGCGCGCAGGCGCTGGCGCCGGGCGAGCTTTCCGGGGGGATGGCGCGCCGCGTGGCGCTCGCTCGCGCGATCGCGATGGATCCGATGCTCGCGATGTACGACGAGCCCTTCGGCGGGCTCGATCCCATTTCGATCAACGTGATCGCGAATCTCATCCGGCAGCTGAACGATTCGCTCGGCGCGACCTCCGTCGTGGTGAGCTACGACGTGAGCGAAGCGGTGAAGCTCGTGGACTACGTCTACGTGATCGCCGACGGCGTGGTCGCGGGCGAGGGGACGCCCGAGGAGATGCTCACTTCCAAGGATCCCTACGTTTACCAGTTCATGCACGCGCAGCCCGACGGGCCGATCGCCTTCCACTATCCCGGACGGCCGATCGGCGAGGATCTCGGGGCGAGGGGCCCGGCCCGCTAGGAGGGATGCAGGCGGGCGTCAGTCGACCCGGATGTTCTTCTCGCGGATGATCTTGCCCCACTTCACCGTTTCGGACCTGATGAGCTCGCCGAATTGCTCGGGGGTGCCGGCGACGATCTCGGCGCTTTGCACGTCGAACTTTTCCTTCATGTCCGGGGCGGCGAGGATTCTCGCGAGTGTCCCGTTGAGCCGGTCGATGACGGGGCGGGGCGTGCCCGCCGGCGCGATCACCCCGACCCAGGAAGTCGTCTCGAAGCCCGGATAGAAATCCGCGATCGTCGGCAGGTCCGGGAAATGCGGCGAGCGCTGCCGGCCGCTGGTGGCAAGGCCCACCAGCTTGCCCGACCGGACGTTCTGCCCGATCGCGCCGCCCGCCTGGATGAGCATCACTTGCACCGTGCCCGCGAGCAGATCGTTGATCGCTGGTCCGCCGCCCTTGTAGTGGACCGCTTCCATCTCGATTCCGGCGGTCTCCTTGAAGAGCTCGAATGCGAGGCGGCTGGAGGAGGCGGGCCCGGCCGAACCGTAATTCAGCTTCGCGCCGTTCGCCTTTGCATAGGCGACGAACTCGGGAACCGTCTTCGCCTTGAGGCTCGGATGCACGACCAGGATCTGCGGATAGCGCGCAAGCAGCATGACGGGCGCAAAATCCTTCACCACGTCGTAGGGCAGCTCCTTGTATAGGTGCGGGTTGGAGGCGAAGGTGTCGAAAGTTATCATGATCGCGTAGCCGTCCGCGGGCGATTTCGCGAGCTGCGCGGTGCCCACGATTCCGCCCGAGGCGACGCGGTTCTCGACGATGAACGGCTGCCCGAGCGCCTCTGCGAGCTTGGGCGCGACCAGCCGCGCGGCGACGTCGGACGCGCCCCCCGGGCTGGAAGGCACGAACACGCGCACCGGCTTCGATGGATAGTCCTGCGCCGCGCTCGGAAACGCGAGCAAGGCGGCGAGCAGGGCGAGCGCGACTCTTGGCATTCGTGACCTCCTGTGCTTCGCAATTTTATATAAAAGTCGTACGAATGGATAAACTAGGCGACAATATTCGCCCCTTGCTCGGCATTTGGCCGCCTCCGCCTCGGAACCCACTCGTTCGGAGAAGCACTCCGTGAAAAAAGCGATTCGCGTTCTTGCGGCACTGTGGATTTCCGCGGTTGCATCCGCATTCGCGGCCGACCCCGCCGATACCATATTGGTGAACGGCAGGATCGTCACGGTCGACGACGGTTTCTCGATCGCGGAAGTGGTCGCGATCAGGGGGCAGCGCATCGTCGCGGTCGGGAAGAACGCCGACGTGCTCGAGCTGCAAAGCCGCGGCACCAGGGTGATCGATCTCAAGAAGCGGACCGTGATCCCAGGGCTGATCGACAATCACGCGCACTTCATCCGCGCGCCGGAGCACGAAGAGATGCGCTTGGATGGCGTGACCTCGCGCAAGCGGGCGCTGGCGATTCTCGCCGGGCGCGTGGGCTCCGCGAAACCCGGTGAATGGATCGTGACGCTCGGTGGTTGGTCGGAGGAGCAGTTTACCGACGACCCGCGCGGGTTTTCACTCGACGATCTCGACCGCATCGCTCCCGCCAACCCGGTGGTGCTGCAAGCCGTCTACAACCACAGCTATCTCAATACCGCCGCGCTCAAGGCGGCCGCCATCGACGCGGACACGCCCGATCCGCGCGGCGGCACGATCGAGAAGGACTCAGGCGGCTTGCCGACCGGGGTCGTGCGCGGCGCGGGCGGCGTCGCCTTCGTCGCGGCGAAGATTCCGTTGCCGGACGGACAGCAGTGGCTCGCGAACGCCCGCAAGTTCGTCTCCGGGCTGAACGCGATGGGCATCACCGCCTGGTACGACGCCGGCGGGCGCGGCGTGAGCGAGAAGCACTACGAGGCCTACAAGACCCTCGCCGATCGCGGCGAGCTGAACGCGCGCGCGTTCTGGACCACGATCCGCCAGCCCGCGACGCCCGCGGAAGTGGACAAGGTGATCGCCGAAATTCATCAGCACACGCCGTTCCAAGGCAACGACACTTTCGACAACATCGGCTGGGGCGAGTCCCTCTATCAGCCCGCTACGACCAACCTGCTGCGGAACGACTGGGTCGTCAAGGCCGAGGACATGCGCGAAGTGCGCCGCATCGCGAATGCGGTTGCCGAGAGCGGCATGTTCCTGAACGCCCACGTCGAGATGGAAAACGCGATCGACGCCTATCTCGCCGAGTTCGAAGCGATCAACAAGGTCGAGCCGATCAAGGGCTTGCGCTGGGCGTTCTCGCATCTCGACCAGGTGAACGACGCGCAGCTCGAGCGCATGAAGCGCCTGGGCATGTACGCGGGGCTGCACAGCCGGCCGCTCATCCAGGGCGCGCTCATGCACAAGGTGCACGGCGAGCGCGCGTGGGACATGCCTCCCTTCAGGCGCGTGCAGGACAGCGGCATCGTCTGGGGACTCGGGTCTGACGCCACCGCCGTGACGACTTCCAATCCTTTCTACACCCTCTGGTTCGCGGTGACCGGGCGCATGATCGGCGGGCGCAAGGTCAATCGCCAGACGATCACGCGCGCGGAGGCGCTGATCGCACACACCCGGAGCAACGCGCACTTCATCTTCCAGGAAAGCAATCTCGGTTCGATCCAGCCGGGCAAATACGCGGATCTGGTCGTGCTCGACCGCGACTATTTCGTGGCGCCCCCACAGCAGAT
Organism: Betaproteobacteria bacterium; assembly: GCA_005883665.1. Taxonomy (GTDB): domain Bacteria; phylum Pseudomonadota; class Gammaproteobacteria; order Burkholderiales; family SG8-39; genus VBDM01. Next base: position 126 of record VBDE01000043.1, on the reverse strand, counting down.
CAAGGACATCAAACCCGTCATGACGATGGTGGGCGGAAAGATCGTGTACCGGGCGGGAATATAGGGCGCCGGGCCGCCGGCTCACCCGATCTTGGGCTGCGCCTGCTTGTTCCTCGTGCCAAACCA
>VBDE01000042.1 GCA_005883665.1 Betaproteobacteria bacterium | reverse complement strand
GGTGTTCATGGTTCTCAAGAACCGCGCGCCCGCCCTGGAGATCGACGCGCTCGTCTATGCCGAGACTCGGGACATGCTCGATCTCCATCCGGCGATCGCGCAAGTCCACGTGGTGAATCGCGATTGGAAGGATTCGGGAGGAGCTGCGCGGCTAGTCGCAGAGTGGCGGCTCTTCTCGATGCTGCGATCGCGAGGCTACGAGCTCGTGGTGCATCTTTCCGAGCATCCGCGCGGAGCGTGGCTCGCGCGTTCGCTGGGTGCGCGTTACGCCGTTGCGCCGGATTTTGCCCGTAAGCCCCGGCTTTGGAAAAAAAGCTTTTCGCATCTCGTCCCACTCCCTCCTCACGCGAGGCGCCACCGGGTGGAAGTCAATCTCGACGCGCTCAGGCGAATCGGTGTCCAGCCCAGCGAAGACGAGCGCAGGCTCCTGCTCGTGCCGGGCGAAGAGGCGGAGCGCAGCGTGGAGGGCCTGCTGGCCGGGCAGGGTCTCGCCGCCCGAAGCTTCATTCATTTCCACCCGGGGTCGCGCTGGCAATTCAAGTGCTGGCCGCCCGAGCGTGCAGCGGCACTCGTCGACGCGCTGGTCAGGCGCGGCGAGCGCATCGCGCTCACCGCAGCACCCGATGAGCGGGAACTGGAGCTGATTGCCGAGATCCGCAAGCGCGCGAGCGCACCGATAGCCGATTTTTCCGGGAAGCTCACGCTGAAGCAACTCGCCGCGCTCAGCGCTCGCGCGAAGCTCTTCATCGGCGTCGATTCCGCTCCCATGCACATCGCCGCCGCCATGCAAACGCCGGTAGTGGCGCTCTTCGGACCGAGCGGAGAGCTCGAATGGGGGCCTTGGCGCGTGCCGCATCGCATCGTCGCCTCCGGGGAGCATCCCTGCCGCCCCTGCGGGAACGACGGTTGCGGCGGCGGCAAGGTGAGCGAATGCCTCACTCGACTCCCGGTGGAAGCCGCAATGTCCGCGGTCGATTCGCTCCTCGGGCGATGATCCGTGCCATTGTGCTCGTGGTCGTCGCCGGGGTGGCGTCGGACACGCACGCGCTGCAGGCGAGCGATGACCGCGGTGTCACGATCTCGCTCGGGCAGCCGGCGGAGCGCATCGTCACCCTCGCGCCGCATCTGGCGGAGATCGCCTTCGCCGCGGGTGCAGGGGCAAAGGTCGCCGGTGTCTCGAGCTTCAGTCGCCATCCGGCCGAGGCGGAGCGCTTGCCCGTCGTGGCAAGTAACGGTCGGGTCGATATCGAGCGGCTGATCGCATTACGGCCGGATCTCGTGCTCGCCTGGCAAAGCGGCAATCCGCCGCTGCAAATCGGTCGTCTGGAGCGCATCGGCGTCCGGGTTTTCGTCACCGAGGCGCGCTCCCTTGCCGACATTCCCCGCATCGTTCGCCGGGTCGGTGCGCTGGCCGGCAGCGTGGACGTCGCCGAAGCGAGCGCGCGGCAATTCGAAAATGAGCTCGCGGATCTGGTCAAGCGCTACGCCGCGGAGCGTCGCGTCGCGGTGTTTCTGGAGATCTGGCATGCACCCCCGCTTACCGTGAACGGGGCGCACCTGATCAGCCACGCGCTGCGCGTCTGCGGCGGGCACAACGTTTTTGCCGCTGCAAAGATGCTCACCCCGCTCGTTTCCCGCGAGCGGATCCTCGACGCCAGGCCAGAGGCGATCGTAACGGGCGGCTTCGGGAGCGACGCGCTCCAGGCGTGGAAGGGTCTTGAATCGGTTCCAGCGGTTCGAAACCGGAGAATTTACGCGATCGACCCGGATCGCCTCCACGCGCAGGGCCCGCACGTGATCGAGGGCGTTAGCGCCTTGTGCGAGCGGCTCGAGCTCGCGCGGAACTAGAGCGAATGCACGTCGCCCTGGTGCGGCAGCGCTACAGCGCTCACGGGGGCGCCGAACGCTTCATCGAACGGGCGCTCGCCGCGCTCGGCAAGCAAGGCGTGACGGTGACCGTGCTGGCGCGCGAGTGGATCGGCGACCCCGGGAGCGTGGTTCGCTGCGATCCGTTTCACGTCGGCCGCGTGTGGCGCGACTGGAGCTTCGCGCGCGCAGTGTGCCGCGAGATCGCGCGCCGTCCCTTCGATTTCGTTCAATCGCACGAACGCATCGCCTGTTGCGACATCTACCGCGCGGGCGACGGAGTGCATGCGCAGTGGCTGCGCAACCGCCGCGCGGTCCTCGGCCCGCTCGCTCGGGTCGGTGTCGCGCTCAATCCCTATCATCGCTACGTCCTCGCCGCAGAGCAGCGCCTGTTCGCGAGTCCGCGGCTGCGTGCCGTGATCTGCAATTCGCGCATGGTCAGAGATGAAATCCGCGCGCATTTCGGCACGCCGGATGCGAAGCTCCATGTCATCTACAACGGCATCGATCTGGAAGCGTTCCATCCACGGCTGCGCGAGGTGCATCGATCGACGATGCGTCAAAAACTCGATATTCCACAACACGTGCCCGTGCACCTGCATGTCGGCGCAGGATTCGAAAGGAAGGGCGTGTTTCGCCTGATCGAAGCGTTCGCCCGCTCCGGGCAGCATGACGCGCATCTTGTAATCGTGGGTCGGGATAAGGCGCAGGCGCGCGCCGAGCGCTTGGCGAGCTCGCACGGGATCGCATCCCGCGTTCACTTTGCGGGCGCCCAGGAAAACGTGGGTCCCTGGTACGGCGCAGCAGACGCCTTCGCGCTCGCGAGCCTCTACGATCCCTTTCCGAATGCGGCGCTCGAGGCGATGGCCTGCGGCTTGCCTGTCATTACCACGCCGCAATGCGGCACGGCCGAGCTGATCGATGAAGGTGTGAACGGCTATGTCGTAGACGCTCTCGCCGTCGATGAACTCGCCGACAGGCTCGCTCGCCTGGAAGTACCCGCGGCGCGCGAGATGGGGCGTCTTGCGCGCGAACGCGCGGAAGGGTTCAGTCTCAGGGCCATGGCCGCGCGGCTACTTGCGCTCTACCGGAGCCTCGCAGCGACCTGAAGCCGTCGCTTTCCGGTTCCCGGCCCGGAATCGGGTGCCGGATCAGTTATAATTCAACATTTCCCGGCGCAGCCATGGCATCGTCCGACGCCACTAGCCTGCAGCTCTACCTTCGCCTCCTCCGCTACGTTAAGCCTTACTGGGCGCCGTTCGCGCTGTCCGTCGCGGCAATGGTGGTGACGGCGCTGACCGAGCCTGCTTTCCCGGCGCTCCTCAAGCCGCTGCTCGACGGCAGTTTCGTGCACAAGGAAGGCGGGCTGCTCGTCTGGCTGCCCGCCTTGATCGTTGCAGTTTTTCTGGTGCGCGGCTTCGCTTCGTACCTCTCCGACTACGCGATAGGCTGGGTGGCGAACAAGGTCGTGATGGATCTGCGCAACGCGATGTTCTCCAATCTCGTGCGGCTGCCGACGAACTACTACGACAATCACACGGGCGGCAGCCTCATCTCGAAGTTCACCTTCGACGTCCTGCAGGTGACCGGAGCGGCGACCAGCGTGATCTCGGTGCTCTTCAGGGACTCGCTCACCATCGCCGGATTGCTCGGATGGCTCTTCTGGCTGAACTGGAAGCTCACTTTAGTGGCGCTCCTCGTGGGACCGCCGGCCGTCGTGATTACGCGTGCATTCTCGAACCGGTTGCGCGCCATGAGCCGGGCCGAGCAGACGGCGATGGGCGACCTCAACCATGCCCTGGAGGAATCGATCGGCTGTCATCGCGTCGTCAAGGTGTTCGGCGGACAGGACTACGAGGCAAGACGCTTCGATGCCGGAGCGAACAAGGTGCGCACCTTCAACATGAAAATGACCTCGGCGGCTGCGGCCAACGTGCCGCTGGTGCAGATCGTGGTGTCGGTCGCTCTCGCACTCATCATCTATCTCGCGGTGCGCCAGGCCGCCACGGACGAGACGACCGTGGGCGGATTCGTGTCGTTTCTCACTGCGCTGTTGCTGGTGTTTCCGCCGCTGCGCCGGCTGACCGGCGTCAATCAGACCTTGCAGCAGGGGCTCGCCGCCGCAGAAAGCGTATTTCGCCTGATCGATGAAAGGCCCGAGGCCGATACCGGGATTCACGAGATCGGCCGCGCGAAAGGCGGGATCGAATTCAGGAACGTGGGCTTCAGCTATCCGGGGGGCACGCGCCCGGCCCTGGATCGCGTCGTGTTCTCGATCGACGCGGGCGAGACGATGGCGCTGGTCGGCGCCTCCGGCGCGGGCAAGTCCACGCTCGCCAACCTGTTGCCGCGCTTCTACGCTCCTGATTCCGGACAGATCCTGCTCGACGGCGTGGACATCGCGACCCTCAAGCTCGGCAGCCTGCGCGCGAACATCGCGCTGGTGAGCCAGGATATCGTGCTGTTCAACGACACGGTCGCCGCGAACATCGCCTACGGGCGCCTGGCGGGAACGAGTGAGACTGACATCGTTCACGCCGCCGAAGCGGCGCACGCAATGCAGTTCATCAGCGAAATGACGGAAGGGCTTGGAACAATGATCGGCGAGAACGGCGTGCGCCTTTCGGGCGGGCAACGGCAGCGGCTCGCTATCGCGCGCGCGTTCCTCAAGAACTCGCCGGTGCTGATTCTCGACGAGGCCACCTCCGCGCTCGACAGCGAATCCGAGCGCCACATCCAGGAGGCGCTCGAGACGCTCATGAAGGGCCGCGCAACGCTCGTGATCGCACATCGGCTCTCCACCATCGAGCGTGCCGACCGCATCGTCGTGCTGGACGCGGGGATATACGCGAAGCTCCATCGCCTGCAGTACTCGCGGGAAGCTTCCGGCTAGATGGGCGTCCGGCTTGTATTCAGTGCTGACCCCGAGCGACGTATATGAAAATTCTCCATACGGAATCTTCATGCGGATGGGGTGGGCAGGAAATCAGGATTCTTGACGAGGCGCACGGGATGTCGCTCCGCGGCCACAGCGTTGCGATCGTCGCGCCGCGAGAAGCGCGGATCTACGGGGCGGCGCTCAAGCGAGGTCTGAGCGCCGGAGCACTGCCGATTGTCCGGAAGGATCTGGGCGGACTTCTTGCGATGCGGCGATGGCTGCAGGCTCACCCCGTGGATATCGTCAACAGCCACAGTTCGACCGACAGTTGGCTCGCGGCGCTCGCTTGTGCGACCTTGGCACGGGCCCCGGCCCTGGTGCGCACGCGACACATTTCCGCCTCGATCCCGAACAACCTGCCTACACGATGGCTGTATCGCAGCGCGACGCGGCACATCGTGACCACGGGAGAAAGCCTGCGCTTGCAGCTGGTCCGCGACAACCGGAT
>VBDE01000103.1:6803-10370 GCA_005883665.1 Betaproteobacteria bacterium | reverse complement strand
GCAAAGTGGTGGCTCGACCCTTCGATACGGTTGTCGCCAACATCGACGACAAGCTCCGGCGCTGTGTACCGGGCGGATACAAGCAAACCACCATGGGAGGTGGCAGTATGAGCACACTCTCGGTGCAAAACAATCAGCGCGTCGAGAGAGTCAGTCCGAACAAGGCAGAAATCACCGTACAACAATATCACAGCAGCACCGTTATGCAGTCCGAAGGTGGTTTCTATTTACTGGCTGCGGACGTGCTGAGACGCGACAACAAATCCGTACGCATCGATTTCTATACCGGTAAACACTACGCCGGCATCGCCGATGCCATCGAGAAGTGGGCGCAGGGGAGCCAAAACTGCCATGGCATCGGGGGTAATCCGTAGCGACTCGCTCCCATTAAGTTCACCGCAATCGTCTCGATGGTGTTTGCGGCTATCTGCCTATGGTTTGCAATCGACGGATTCACTTCGCTTGCAGACAACACAGACCCGGAGCAGGCCTCCGGCGGCAGAAGTTTCGCCTGGTTCTGGAGCTTTCTCGCAACTCCAACCGAACGATGAATCGAAAGGCGTGTCGTTCACAACTTCGGGACAGGCCACGGCCACTCCTTTGGCGGCAAGTATCGGGAACTCGGAACCTTGATCGCCTTCCCGTAGCAGGTGAAGGATTGCGAGCCGAAGGAGAAGAGGCCTTTGTCGCCGTAGCAATCGACGTTGATCAATCCGTTCGCGCCCAGCCCCGCCGCTTTGTCCTGCAGGGCCGCGATGCCGTCCTTCGGTGAAGAATAGCTGGGAACCCAAAACGGAGTGCGCCAGGTTTCGACCCACAGGCGTTTGACGGTTTCGTATTCGCCCTGCTTGAGCTGCGCCGGATTGTAGACCTTCACGTCCTCGGCCTTGAGTGCGGCGCACCCGGCGAGGATGGCTGCAGACAAGGCCACGCTTATCGCTGCAATTCCTTTATCCATGAGCGTCCCCGATTATAGCTCCGAGGCGGGCTCACGCAGCCCGCAGTCCCTTCTGCGTCAGCACGTAGGTGAGGTCCGCTGTGCGCGCGGCGGCCGACGAATGTGTAACGAGGATTCCGGCGGCGCCCTGGCCCTTCACGCATTCGCGCAGCAGCGCGAGCACTTCCCGCGCGCTTTCCGGATCGAGATTGCCGGTCGGTTCGTCGGCGAACACCAGGCGCGGCTTGTGCACCAGGGCGCGCGCGATCGCGACGCGCTGCATCTCGCCGCCCGAGAGCTCGTGGGGCATGCTCTCGCCGCGCTCGCCCAGCTTCACCGAATCGAGCAGCGCGCCGACCCGCCTGCGCATGGGCTTGTTCCCGATGCCGTTCAGCGCGAGCGGGAGCGCGACGTTCTGCTCCACGCTCAGGTAAGGCAGGATGTGAAACGCCTGGAACACGAACCCCATGTGCTTGCGGCGGACCAGGGTGAGGGCGTCGTCGCCGAGCGCGCACAGGTCCTCGCCGTCCAAGAGCACCTGCCCGGAATCGGGCCGGTCGAGCCCTGCGATGAGATTGAGCAGCGTCGATTTTCCGATCCCCGATTCGCCCATCACCGCGACATAGTCGCCCGCTGCGAGCTCGAAGCTGATGTCACGTAGCACCGTCTTCGAGCGCGGGCCGGAGAAGGACTTCGAGAGGTTTCTGACCGACAGCACGCGGGCGAGATTACTGGTGGAGCGGTTTCAAGGCAAGAAGATCGGCGGGCTCACACGCCCAGGTAGCGGTGCTGCAGGTTGCGGTCCGCCGCCAGCTCGGCGGAGACGCCGCTCCAGACGACGCGGCCTTTCTCAAGCACGTAATGCCGGTCGGCGACGCGCGTCAGGGAGCGCAGGTCCTTGTCGATGATGAGGATAGCCAGGCCCGAGGCCTTCAGGCCCTCGATCGCGCGGTAGATCTCGATGCGGACGAGCGGCGCCAGGCCCTCGGTGGCCTCGTCGAGGATGAGCATGCGCGGATTGGTCATCAGGGCGCGCCCGATGGCGAGCATCTGCTGCTCGCCGCCCGAGAGCTGGCTGCCGAAGTGCCCGCGCCGCTCGGCGAGCTGCGGGAAGAGCGCGAATACGCGCGCTAGCGTCCACGGCTCGGCGGGCCCCGCGCGCCTGGCCGCAGTCGCCACCAGGTTCTCGCGCACCGTGAGATTGGGAAAAACCTGCCGCCCCTCCGGCACGAGACCCAGCCCCGCCTGCGCCACGCGGTACGAGGGCAGGCCGTGCAAGGGCCTGCCTTCGAACACGATCGTGCCCCCGCGCGGGCGCACCATGCCCATGACCGATCGCACCGTGGTGGTCTTGCCCATGCCGTTGCGGCCGAGCAATGTCACCACTTCGCCCGCGCGCACGCCGAACGAGATGCCGAACAGCACCTGGCTCCGCCCGTAGGCGGTCGCGAGCGCGTCGACCTCGAGGATCACGCCGCGATCTCCTCGCCGAGATAAGCGCGCCGCACCTCGAGGTTCGCGCGGATCTCCTCGGGCGCGCCGGTGGCGATGATGCGCCCGTAGACCAGCACCGAGATGCGGTCGGCGAGCGAAAACACCGCGTCCATGTCGTGCTCGACCAGTATCAAGGTCTTGCCGCCCTTGAGCGAGGAAAGGAGCGAGATCATGCGCTGCGTTTCCTCCGCGCCCATCCCCGCAACCGGTTCGTCGAGCAGCAAGAGGCGCGGGCGGGTCGCGAGCGCGGTCGCGATCTCGAGCGCTCGCTGCTCGCCGTGCGCCAGGTTCGCGGCCGGCACCTCGAGGCGCCCGCTCAAGCCCACTTCCTCGAGAATCGCGCGGGCGGGCGAGCTCAAGGCCGTCTCGTCGCGCGCCGGCCGCCAGAATCGAAAGCTCGAGCCGGAGTGCGCCTGCACCGCGAGCATCACGTTCTCGAGCGTGGTGAAATCGGGGTAGATGCTGGTGATCTGGAAGGAGCGCGCGAATCCGCGGCGCGCGCGCGCCGGCGCCGAGAGCGCTGTGATGTCCTCGCCGGCGAAGCGCACGCGGCCCCGGTCCGGACGCAGATTGCCCGCGAGCTGGCTGATCAGCGTCGTCTTGCCGGCGCCGTTCGGCCCGATGATGGCGTGGGTCTCGCCTTCCCGCACTTCGAGGTTGACGTCGTCGCTGGCGAGCAGCGCCCCGAAGCTCTTCGTGAGGCCGCGGACTTCGAGCAGGGCCTTATTCATTCTTGCCGAAGAGCAATCCCGAGAGGCCGCGCCTGAGGAAGAGCACCGACAGCACCAAGAGCGGACCCAGGATCAGCTGCCAGTGCTGCGTCCAGCCCGAGAGCGCGTCCTCGACCAAGAGCAGCGCGAAGGCGCCGAGCACCGGCCCGGCGACGCTCCCCATGCCGCCGAGGATCACCATGAACATGAGCTCGCCCGAGCGCGTCCAGTTCATGAACTCGGGCGTGAGGTACGCGGTGTGATTGACGAGCAGCGCTCCGGCGAGCCCGCACACGGCGCCAGCGATCACGAACGCCGCGAGCCGGTACGGGTACGGCGAGAACCCGATCGAGCGCGTGCGCGCCTCGTTCGACCTCGCGGCGCGGATCACCATGCCGAAACGGGAGTTGACCAGCCGGTGTCCGA
>VBDE01000103.1:5128-6785 GCA_005883665.1 Betaproteobacteria bacterium | reverse complement strand
GTTGGCGTCGTTGAGGTCGATGAGCCCCGGAAACTGGCTCTTCACCGCGAGGCGCATGCCGTCGTCGCCGCCGTATTCCGCGATCGAGATTCCGAGGTAGTACAGCATCTGCGTGAACGCGAGCGTGATCATGATGAAGTAGACGCCGCTCGTGCGGATCGATACCGCCCCGATCGCGAGCGCCACCAGCGCCGATGCGCCGATTGCAAGCGCCCATTGCAGATATCCGTTGTCGATCCCGTAGTGCGCGAGCACCCCGACGGCGTAGGCGCCGACGCCGAGGTACGCGGCGTGTCCGAACGAGATCATGCCGCCGTAGCCGAGGATGAGATTCAGGCTCAGCGCCGCGATGGCGAAGATCATGACGCGGCGGACGAGGTCCAGGTAGAAGGGCTGGTTGAGCATCGCCGCGGCAAGCGGCACCGCCGCGAGAAGCACGAGGCCCGTCGTCAGCACGATCGCGCGGGTCCGGGAATTCATGCGCGCGCCGGAAACAGCCCTTGCGGCTTGAGCGCGAGCACGATCGCCATCAAGAGGTAGACCAGCATCGAGGCGAGCGCCGGGCCGGCGGTGTCTGCGGCGGTCGTCGAGAGCACGGTCGCGAGCATCGGCCGCACGAACGCGCCGCGCCCGCGAGCGCGCCGCGGATCGAGCCGATGCCGCCGATTACTATGACTACAAACACCTCGATCAGGATCAACTCACCCATCCCCGGCTGGACGACGTGAATCGGCCCCGACATGAGGCCCGCGAGCCCCGCGAGCGCTGCTCCGAAGCCGAACACGAACGTGTAGAGCAGGCGGACGTTCACGCCGAGCGCCGCGACCATTGCGCGGTTTGAAGCCCCGGCGCGGATCAGCATCCCGAGGCGCGTGCGCGCGACCACGAACCAGAGCAGGCCCGCGACCGCGAGTCCGACGGCGATGATCACCAGGCGGTAGAGCGGGTAGCGGAGGCCCGCGAAAAGCTCCACGTGCCCGCTCAGGTAATCGGGAAGAGCCGTGTAGATCGCTGCCCGGCCCCAGAGGATCGCCGCGAGCTCGTTGAAGAACAGGATCAGGCCGAAAGTCGCGAGAACCTGGTCGAGGTGCTCGCGTTCGTAGAGCGTACGCAGCGCCACCAACTCGACGGCGACTCCGACCACGAGCGTGCCCACCAGCCCGAGCAGCACCCCCAACAAGTACGATCCCGTCGCCTGATAAAAGTACGTCGCGAGGTACGCCCCGACCATGTAGAACGACCCGTGCGCGAGGTTCACCAGGTTCATGATCCCGAAGACGAGCGTGAGGCCCGCCGCCATCAGGAACAGCATCACCCCGAGCTGCAGCCCGTTGAGAGTCTGCTCGAGGACGAGAAAGAGATTCACGGGATCACGAACGAAAAAGGGCGCGGATCGTTCCGCGCCCCGGAGCTTCGATATGGCGCCTTGCTTTCACTTCATCGGGCATTCCTTGGCGTAGGAATCCTTGTGGTTGGTGAACACTGTCTTCTGGATCTCCATCACCGGATCCTGGCCCGCCGGCCCGGTGACCGTCTTCAGCAGATAGAAGTTCTGGATCGGGAAATGGTTGGTGTTGTAGGCGAACTTGCCCCGCGTGGAGGCGAAGTTCGCCTTGCGCATCGCGGCGATCATGCCCTTCTTGTCGGCGAGATTGCC
>VBDE01000103.1:0-5081 GCA_005883665.1 Betaproteobacteria bacterium | reverse complement strand
ACGTATTTCTGGTTCGCCGGATTCTTCAGGTCCGGGCTCCAGTAGCGGGTCTCGTACTGGCCGAGCGCCGCGTGCTTCACCGCCGGGATCGAGATCTCGTCCACCGTATACACCGAATACAGCGGGAACTGCCCGCGAAGCCCCGCTTCCGAGTACTGCCGCAGAAACGAGATGCCCATGCCCCCTGGGTAGAACACGAACACCGCCTTCGGATTCTTCGAACGCAGCTGGGAGAGCTCCGCCTGGTAGTCCGTCTGCCCGAGGCGCGTATAGACCTCGTCGACGATGCGGCCCTTGTACGAGCGCTTGAACCCGTTCACCATGTCCTTGCCGGCCGCATAGTTTGGCGCCATGACGTACACGTCGGTGATGCCCTGGTCCTGCATCACCTTTCCCATCGCCTCGGGCGTATCGTCGTTCTGCCAGGAAGTGGTGAAGAACATCTCGTTGCACATCTTTCCGGCGAGCTCGTGCGGGCCGGCGTTGGTGCCGATCATGAACTTGCCCGCGCCGGTGACGGTGGGCGCGACCGCGAGCATGACGTTCGACCAGATGATTCCCGCCACGAAGTCGACCTGGTGTTTTTTCAGCATCTCGTCCGCGACCTGCTTGCCGACGTCGGGCTTGACCTGGTCGTCGCCGTAGATCATCTCGACGTCGAGCCCCGCCATCTTGCGCCCGAGGTGATCGAGAGCCAGCTCCACCGAGTTCCTCATGTACTCGCCGACGACCCCCTGGGGGCCCGAGAGCGTCGTGATGAAGCCGATTTTCACTTTCTGCTGCGCAAGCGCCGGCCCTGAGGCGAGGAGCGCAGCGGCAAAGCCGATGGCGACGGTGCTTGGTGTTTTGTGTCTCATGATCCTCTCCGTTTGGATGTTTATTCTACGAGAACCGGCCCTTGATAGGCCAACGCGCCCTCGATCGCCAGCCCCGCCGCGAGGACGCGCTCGTCCTCGCCCGAAAAACCGACCACCATCAATCCGACGGGCGCCTCCCGGGGCGCGTGAATGGGCAGCGTCAGCGCGCATCCGTCGAGGAAATTGATCAGGCTGGTGTTGCGCAGCATGTTGCCGTTCGCAAGGCGGAAAGTCTCGGCGTTCCGCTCCAGTCCGTCGATCGGAGGAGCGATGCGCGGCACCGTGGGCATGACCAGAACGTCGATATCGTAGTTTGGCCGCGTAAAACGCCCCATGAGGCGACTTCGCGTCGCGAGCAGATCGATGTAATCGGCCGCCAGGACGAATCCGCCGCGCAGGATCCGCTCCAGCACGCGCGGATCGAATTCCTGCTCGCGCTCGATCCATTTCCGGTGCACGGCATAGGCCTCCGGCGGGGAAATCCCCCCGCCGAGGTTCGCCCTCGACGCCTCGGTGAATTCCGGCACCGCGAGGTCGACGATTTTTGCGCCACGGCGCGAAAGGCGTTGCATCGCCGCATCGAATGCCTCGGCGACTTCGATGTCGAGATCCTCAAGCATGTGATTGTTCGGCACACCGAGGCGCAGCCCCGGGAACTCGGCAGCGGCGAGCGACCGCGGCGGCTCGCCCGCGAGCACCTGAAAGATGGTTGCGCAGCACTCGACCGTGGGCGCGAGCGGCCCGACCGAATCGAGCGTGGTGGAGAGCGGAAACGCCCCGACGAGCGGAACGCGCGCCCGGGTCGGCTTGAACCCGGCGATTCCGCACAGCGCCGCCGGAATGCGCACCGAGCCACCGGTGTCGGTGCCCAGCGCAAAGGCCGCCATGCCGTCTGCGACCGACACCGCGGCACCCGAGGACGATCCGCCGGGAATCCTGCGCCTGCCGCGGTCGTAGGGATTGGCGGGCGTGCCGTAGTGCGGGTTGATGCCGATCCCGGAAAAAGCGAACTCGCTCATGTTGCTGCGGCCGATGGGTACGGCCCCGGCTGCGCGCAGCCGCGCGACGGCGACCGCGTCCGCGGTCGCCGCAGGAGCATCGCGCAGGATCTTCGAGCCGGCCGTCGTGACCTCGCCGGCGATGTCGAAAAGATCCTTGATCGAAACCGGCAGTCCCGCCAGCGCAGAGGGCACCACGCCTTCCTTTCTCAACCGGTCGGAGGCGTCGGCGGCGAGCAATGCGCCCTGAGCGTGCACCTTGGTGAAAGCGCGCCCGCCTTCACCGCCCGCGTCTGCGATGCGCACGAGCGCCGCCTCGACGAGCCTGCGGCTCGTGGTCTTGCCCTCGGCGAGCTCCTGCGCGAGCGCCGCGATCGGGCGGACGGGAGTTTCAGCCATGGATCACCGCTCCAGCCGCGTCGGCGGCTAGCGCTTCGCAGCCTCGTCGTAGTAATGCATCTCGAGCAGAAGGCAGCCGGTTTCCGACTTGAACGGCCCGTGCAGCGTTCCCGGCGGACGGCAAGCGTACGTATTGGGACCGAAGCGCGTGCCGCCCTTGCCGTTCCTGTCGCTGCCGACGATCAGGTCGCCCGAGACGAGATACACCTCTTCCCAGTAATCGTGCACGAAGGGCTCGGTCGTATGCACTCCGGGATCGAAGCGCAGGTGGCGCGTGCGAAAGCCGCGCTTCTTTTTTTCGTCGAGGAACCCTGCGAGCACCTGCTGCAGGATCCCGTCCGGATAACCCGGCAGTTTTTCCCAGCCGCGGTCGAGGTCGACCTTGTAGAACTCCTTGTGCTCCTTTTGGATCGCCATGGGGGCTCCTTCAAACGCGCCGTACTATCAGTCCGCGATCTCGAGCGCACGAGTCGTGTACTCGTGCGTTAGGCTGCGGTTCTTCACCGGGTCGTGCAGCTCGATCTCGAATCGCTCGCCGCCGCCGATTTCACCCCGCACCGCGAGTGTGCCACAGAACATCGCCGCCCCCGGCGAAAGTCTCCCGGAGGAGCCGGCAAAACGCGCGAGCAGCTCGCGGGGCGCGAGCATCCCGCTCACCGCACCCTCCTGGTAGAGACGGCGCTGTCCTCTATGCGTCACCTGGGATCGCAGCATCAGCCGATCCCAATGCCCCTCGACCTCCGTGAAAGACCACAGCTCCCTGCCTATCGGCTTGGGGCACATCTGCTTGGAAACGGTCACGCCGTAGGCCTCGACTTTCCGGTCGGTGTGATCCGAGCCGACGCCGACATAGAGCGCCCCGGGCGCCGAAACCAGCACGAACTCGACCTCGCCGCTCGAGTCTTCCCCGGCGACCTCGACCTCGCCGCTCGTGGTGAGTAGGTTCGCGCCGACGCGGTAGAAGCACGGCACGACGCGCGGGCGCTTGACCCCGATCGCCGCCAGCTCGGCGATGTGGTGCTCGACCGCGGCCCTGTCGCGCCCGGTCCAGCCTGCGATGACGAGGGCCGTGATCTCGATTCCCCGCGGCACGCCGTCGACAAGAAATTCCATGGCCACTATTTTACGGCCGATGGGACGAATCCCACGGCGAATTTCCTTTGCATTCCATCTTTTGTCGGAGTAGATTTTGCCTGCGCCGGATATCCTGGAGGATTCGATGTCAAAGTTCGTGATTTCCCCTCACTTCAGGCTGCAGGAATGGGTGGCCGAGGAAAAGGGCTACTTTAAGGTCGAAGGCCTCGATTACGAATTCCGCGACAACTACGGTCCGGGCGACGTGGCGAAAAAACACGCCACCCCGAACAAGAGCGGCGCTTACCAGAGCATCGAGCAGGGCCGCTCCTGCGACGTGAGCGGCGCCTGCCACTGGACCGTGAACGTCGCCGCTTCCACCGGCCACGGCAAGCTCTACGCCGACGCCTACTCGGTCGCGCCCTGCGGCGTGTTCGTGCCGCCGGAATCCGACATCGAGGAGCCGTCGGAGCTGAAAGGCGTGCCGATCTCGGTCGGCTACCAGTCGGGCAGCCACTACTCCACCATCCAGGGGCTGGAGCAGTACATGGGCCTCGCCGACATCAAGCTGTCGTTTGCCGACGGGCTCTTGTTCAGCCGGCTCGAGAAGCTGATCGATCGCAAAGTACCGGCGGCCTCGCTGTTCAGCGGCCCCTATTACTTCCTCGAGCAGCTCGGCTTCCGCAAGGTGATCGACACCACGTTCATGATGGCCACCTCGATCACGGGTGACCCCGATCCTGAGGATTTGCGCAAATATTTCCGCGCTCTGCGCAAGGCGCAGAGCGACATCGACCTGCGTCCCGAACTCTACACGCACTACTACAGAAAGGAATTCCCGGCGCGCTTCCTCGAGCAGATGGACACGCGGCGCTGGGGTCCGGGCGAGCGCATCGTGTTCGAGCCCTACACGAAAGAGGTGTTCGAGGAATCCTTCCGGTGGATCGCCGAGCGCCGCATCTTCGCCGAGGGCGATATGGGGCCGGGCAAATACGAGGACTCGGTCATCTCGCTCGCGGCCTAGGCCGACTCGAAGTTCATCCCGAAGGCCTCCGGGGGCTTGGGGCCCCAAACGTAGAGGGAGTCTTCCGCCGGGTAGTTGGTCGCCTTCCAGTTCGAATCCGCCGGGATGTAGTCGATGTCGCAGAAGTACTCGGCGAGGCTGTCCCACGGATCGCGGATGTAGTGGAAGAAGTTCGAGCCGATCACGTGCCGGCCGAATCCCCAGCCGTCCTTGTAGCCCTTGTCGAGCAGCCGGCAGGCGCCCATGCCGATCTCGTCGACGTTGCCGACTTCGAAGCTCGCGTGGTGAAAGCCAGGCCGGTCCGACTTGATGAAGCCGAAGATGTGATGATCGCTCCCTCCGTGCCCGCGCATGAAGGCGACGATGTCCTGCGCGCGGTCCGAGAGCTGAAGGCCGACGACGCGCGTGTAAAAGTCCACCATCTTCTCCATCTGCGATGTGAACCGCAGCGTGTGGCCGAGGCGCGTCGGCCGCACCCGGGCGTCGCGCTTCGGGTGGCCGGGCACGCCGGCGCGGTTCAGGTGGCCCGGATTGTTGATTTTCCACTCCGCGGCGTTGCGCCACTTCGCGGCTTCCGCGACGCACACGTTCACGAGCAGTCCGTCGGGGTCGCGGAACCAGACGCCTTCGCCTGGCGCTTCCTTCGGCGCGTCCACGAGCTTGACGCCCGCTTGCGCGAGCCGCTTCTTCAGGCCCTCGAGCTCATCGGCCTTCGTCCCGAAACACACA
>VBDE01000102.1 GCA_005883665.1 Betaproteobacteria bacterium | reverse complement strand
CGCCGCGAGCAGGTCACTCTGGTGCCGCTCCTCATCATGCAGGGCGCGCTCGACGACAACGTGCTTCCGGCGGCGCAGGAGAAGTTCGCCGCAACCTACAAGGCGGCGGGCGGCCAGGTCGATTTCCACGTGTTCCCGGGCAGCGTGCACGAATGGGTCGCGGAGCCGGGACCGCAGACCGACCGCGCCCGCGAGATGGTCAAGGCCTTCATCGCGCGCAACTTGAAGAGCGGGAGCCGCGCCTAGATCTTATCGCCCTGCGACACCGGGCTCGAGGGCTTGGGTTTCCTCAGGATCAGGGGCAGCAGCACGGCACCGAGGAGCATGCATGCGATCGGCAACAGCGCGCCGCTATAGGACCCGGTCGCGTCTTTGACTCGCGCGGCAAACAGCGGGCCGGCGACACCGGCCACGCCCCACGCGGTCAGGATCGCGCCGTAGTTGGCGCCCATATGGCGGGCGCCGAAATACTCGGCGATGATCGACGGCATCGTTCCGAAACCGCCGCCGAAGCACAGCAGCACGATGGCGTAGGCGGCCGCTACCGCGAAGAGGCTGTGAATTCCGTCCATCAACCCGAACACCACGACCTGAATCCCGAATATCAGCGCGAACGTGCGGACGGACCCGATGCGGTCGGATATGGCGCCCCAGAAAAAGCGGCCGAGCGCATTGAACAACGCGACTCCGCCGTACGTCGCCGCGACGATCGCGGGCGCCAGGCTGGTCAGCTCCTGCATCATGGGCACCGCATTGCCGATGACGAGAATCCCGGCGGTCACGTTCAGAAACAACATCAGCCACAGCAGATAAAATTGCGGAGTGCGCAGCATTTCACGGGTGGTGTGCGCAAGGGCGTCGGATGGCGCGGCGCCGGCGCCGCCGGGCGATTCCGCCGGAGGATTTTTCAGGATAGCGGCGCAGACCCCCGCGAGCACGGCGAACGCGATGCCGGAATACAGAAACACGTCCAGAACCGCCGCAACGTGGTCCTGCGCGAACACGAGCGCGGCCGGGTTCGGAGTTCCGTGTGCCGCAGCAGCTTGGGCGGAGTAGTCGGCGGCGGCCTGCGCGGCGGCCGCGAAGGACGGGATGCTCTTGACGACGAAATTATAGATGACCGCGCCCAGACCGAAGCCCATGACCACGATTCCGCCGGCCAGGCCGCGACGCTCGGGAAACCACTTGGTCACCACGGCGACCGGAGTCACGTATCCCATGCCGACGCCGAAGCCGCCGATCAATCCGTAGGTCAGGTACAGCCAGCCGGCGCCGAAATGCGCGGTGCCCAGGCCCGCGAGAAAATTGCCCAGGCTCCAGAGCAGCACCCCGGTCAGCGCGACCTTGCGCGGCCCGACCTTGTCCTGCCAGCGTCCGCCGACCACGGCGCCCGTCCCGAGCGAAAAAATGGCGAGCGCAAAAGTCCAGGTGACCGTCGTGCTCGACCATCCAAAGCACGCGAGCAGAGGCTGCGCGAACAGGCTCCACGAATAAATCGTCCCGAGCGTCATCATGAACATCGCACCGCCCAGGGCGATCGTCCACCGGTTGTTCAACCATCCTGAGGCCGTGGCTGGCATGGCTTTGTTCGCTCCCCGAGAGGGCCTAGCTACTGTGGATACCAGATGTATAGCACGGATCGGGCCAGCTTCGAAATGCCGGTCAATCCATGGGGATAGGCGGAGGCCGCTTGTCACGGCGTGCTTGAGCGGAATACCGCGCCGCCCCAGAATGTATACGCGGCGGCCACGTCCGGACGCAGGCAACAAACTCAAAGGAGCCCCATGAAACTCAAGAACGCGTTCGCGGTCTTCATCCCGTTCTTCGCCATCGGCTCAGCGTCCGCGCAGGACCTCGGTCCGCGGATCAGGAAGCTCGAGGACGGGGTCTACGTCTACGTAGGCAAGAACTTCAATTCCAATTGCGGCATCGTCCTAACCAGGGAAGGGGTCGTGCTCATCGACAGCGGGCACAACCCGACGGACTCACGCGCGATCCTCGAGGCGGTGAGGAAGCTCACTCCTCTGCCGGTCCGTTTCCTCATCGATACCGAGCCGCATCCCGACCACACGACGGGCCATTTCGTCTTTTCTCCCCCCGCGGCCATCATCGCCGCGGAAGGCGCGGGCGACTCGATGCGCTTGCGCGAGCGCGGGGATCCGGAGCGCATCCAGAAGCTCGCGGCCGCGTCACCGGAGATGCGCGCGGCGCTCGACGGCTATCGCTTCGTCACGCCGCATGTCGAGTACCACCAGAAAACGGCGCTCCAAGTGGGGGAGCGGACGTTCGAGCTGATGCATTTGAAAGGCGTGCACAGCGAGTCGGATACCGCCGTGTGGCTGCCGAAGGAACGCGTGCTGTTCTCGGCGGCCGGCATCGTCGTCGACCAGATCAACAACCTCCGGCCCTTCGTGTCCATTCCCGACATCCTCGCTGCCGCCAAGACGATGAAGAGCCTCAACCCGGTGCACGTGGTCCCCGGGCACGGGGCGCCCGGCACGGTGAAGATCTTCGAGGAGAGCGAAAAATACTACGCGCTTCTCCTCGAGCGCGTCGGCAGGCTGGCGAAGGAAGGCAAGTCGCTGGATCAGATCAAGAAGGAAGTGCGCATGCCCGAGTACGAGAATTGGGCCGCGCAGGAGCGGTTCCCGACCAACGTCGAGGCGGCTTACAGGGCCGTGAAAGGGGGCTGAGCGCCTGCTCTTCTCAGATGCGGCGTCCGGTCGCGGGATCGAAGACGTGCGCGTGCCCGGCTTCAGGAGAAAGGGAGAGCCCGTCGCCGGGGCGCAGGTTCGCCCGTCCGTGCGTGACGACCGTCAGGGAGACGTCGGCGACTCGGACCACGAGCTCCGTTTGCGCACCCATCGGCTCGACCACGACCACTTCGGCGGCGATGCCGCCGCTGCCCCGGCCGGCGAACCCGATGTGCTCCGGGCGGATGCCGTACTTTACGGGCTGGCCGTCGGTGCCTCCCGACGACTCGACCGGCCAGCGCTGCCCCAAAGCCTTCACGCAGGAGGAATCGCCGCTTTTCGCGAGAGCACCTTCGAGGATGTTCATCGCCGGCGATCCGATGAACTGCGCGACGAACAGATTCGCCGGCCGGTCGTAGAGCTCGAGCGGCGTGCCGAGCTGCTCGACGCGGCCGTCGTTCACCACCGCGATTCGGTCGGCCATGGTCATCGCTTCGACCTGATCGTGCGTGACGTAGACTGTGGTGGTCTTCAGGCGCTGGTGCAGGGCCTTGATCTCGGCGCGCATCGCGACGCGCAGCTTGGCATCGAGATTGGAGAGCGGCTCGTCGAACAGGAATACCTTGGGGTCGCGCACGATGGCGCGGCCCATCGCCACGCGCTGACGCTGCCCCCCCGAAAGCTCGCGCGGATAGCGGTCGAGATAAGGTTCCAGATTGAGGATCCTCGCCGCCTGCGAAACCCTTTCCTCGATGACCCTGTTGCTCTCCTTGCGCAAGCGGAGCGAGAAGCCCATGTTCTCCCGCACCGTCATGTGCGGATAGAGCGCGTAGCTCTGGAACACCATCGCGACGTTGCGGTCTTTGGAGTCGACGTCGTTGACGACCCGGCCGTCGATCGCGATCGTCCCGCCGCCGATCTCCTCGAGGCCTGCGAGCATCCTGAGGAGCGTCGACTTGCCGCAGCCCGAGGGACCGACCAGCACCATGAACTCGCCGTCGGCGATGTCCAGAGAAATTCCGTGGACGACCTTCGTCGCTCCGAAGGATTTTTCGATTTGACTGAAAGATACCAAAGCCATCAGCTCTTCACTGCTCCGCTGGTCAGTCCGCCGACCATGTACCTTCGAAAAGCATAGTAGATCGCGGCCGGCGGCAACGCGTAGATGAGCGCGGTCGCCATGAGGATCTCCCAGGGCGAGTCGTCCGAGGCGAGGAAGTGGCCCAGGCCGACCGCGAGCGGGATGGTGTTCTCGTGCGACAGCAGCAGGAACGCGTACAGGTACTCGTTCCAGGCGAGCAGCACGGCGTAGGTGCCGATCGCGACTAGCGAGGGCAGCATCAGCGGCAGGTAGACGAGGCGGAAAAGCTGCAGCGGCGTGGCGCCGTCGATGCGCGCCGCCTCGTCGAGCTCCCACGGCAGCTTGTCGGAGGCCTGCTTCAGCACCCAGATCGCGTAGGGCGAGGCGAGCGTGACCATCGCGAGCACGAGCGACCAGCGGCTGTTCAGCAGGCCGTAGGCGCCCATCGCCTTGTACATCGGCACGGCCAGGAACGCCGCCGGGATGAAATAGGTGAAGAGCGCTGCGTTCATCACGGTGCGCCCGCCGCGCACCTTGAGGCGGCTGATGGCGAAGGCGGCGCAGGTCGCCACCGCGAGCGTGATCGCGCCCACGGCGAGCGCGATCCACAGCGAGTTCCAGATCTGGTTCCAGAAGTGGTGCAGGTAGAAGTTCTCCTGGCGGAACACCGTGCCGAAGTTGCGCAGCGTCGGCTTGTCGGGCCACAGCGCGCCGGAGAACGCCGAGTCCTTCGACGAGATCGAGAACAGGAAGATGTGGTAGATCGGGATCAGCGTCCAGAGCAGGATCGGGATCGCGACCAACCACAGCTTCGCTTCGCTAAGAAGTTTTCTGCTGGTCATCTATGGAAAGCCGTTTCATCATGAAGTAAACCATCGGCAAAACGAAGGGCAGCGCCACCACGATGGTCGCCATCGCCTGGTCCACCTGGTCGAGGCGGATATAGCGGATCCCCAGCGTGGCGAGCACGTGCGTCTGGTCCGCCGGCTGCCCGCCGGTCAGGAGGTAGACACTGTTGAAGTCGCCGAGCGTCCAGATCATGCTCAGCAAAGTCGAAGTCAAATACAGAGTCCGGATCGACGGCCATGTCACGTACTTGAACTTCTGCCAGCCGCTCGCACCGTCGACGCTCGCCGCCTCGTAGAGCTCCTTCGGAATAGCGAGCCGCCCGGCCATCAGGATCAGGGTCCAGAAGGGCAGCGCCTTCCAGATGTGCACCAGCATCGCCATCGCCATCGCGAGTTGCGGATTGGTAAGCCAGTTGGGCCCGTCCAGTGCAGTGAGCCTGAAGATGAGCGAGTTCACAAGCCCCCATTCCGGGTTGAGCATGAAGCGGATGGAGAAGATGGTCGGGATGGCCGGCACCGCCCAGGGAATGATGAAGATCACGGAGAGCCAGCGGATCCACCTCTTCTCGTGGATGAAGAAGCCCGACAGATACAGGGCCAGCAGAAACTTCAGATTTACCGCAATCAACAAAAACAAAGTCGTATTGACCACGGTGCGG
>VBDE01000424.1:1000-1406 GCA_005883665.1 Betaproteobacteria bacterium | reverse complement strand
CGTCTTCTTGTCCCACAGGGTCGGCACGGTGCAGGTGCCGGTGTAATCCGGTTTCGCCGCGCTGTAGGCTTCGTGCAGCCAGGTGAAGCCGTTCACGGTGTCCGGGATTCCGCCGGGAAACGCATCGCTGAAACGCCAGCCTTCGGTGCGATCGTCGGGCAGCGCCGAGGCGATCGAGATCATCGCCTCCAGGCCCTTCAACTTGCGGAAAATGAGGGTGCGATGCGCCCAGGGGCAGTTGTAGGCGATGTAGAGGTGGTAGCGGCCGGGCTCGGCCTTGAAACCCGACGAGCCGTCCGCGGTGATGAAGTTGCGGAACTGGCTCTCGGGACGAACGAAACGCCCGCCGACCACGTCCGGCCGCTGGTGGGTCCATTTTCCGTTGACGAGCATGCCCATCGGCTTC
>VBDE01000424.1:0-904 GCA_005883665.1 Betaproteobacteria bacterium | reverse complement strand
TTCTTCATGCGCTCGACGGCGTCGGGGAGCTTCACCGCCTGCGCTACGTCGGCGCCTAGCTTCACGATGATATCCCGCGGCGTTCCATTGGGCGCGAACAGGCCGAAGGTCGGAGCGAAATCGAATCCGGGGATCGTCTCGGCGATGGCCGGCACGTCTGGCGCGAGCTCCAAGCGTTTGAGCGAGTTGATCGCGAGCATCTTCACGCGCCCGTCCTTTGCGTGGGCTGCGAGCGTCGGATATCCGGAAAACACCATGGGCACCTGCCCGCCCACGACGGCCGGCACGCTCTGCCCCGTGCCCTTGTACGGCACGTGGGTGATCTGCAGGTTCAACGATGACTTCAGGTACTCCATGCACAGGTGATGCGTGCTCCCGATACCCGAGGAGCCGTAGCTGTACTTGCCCGGCTCGGCCTTGACGAGCGCGATCAGCTCCTGGAAGGAATTGGCCTTGACCGACGGGTGCACGGCCAGAAACAGCGGCGCGCGCGCGGTGAGCGAGACGGGAATGAGATCCTTGTCGGCGTCGTAGGGAAGCTTGGAATACAGGAAAGGGTTGATCGCGTGGGTCGAGTTGTCCGTCATCAGCAGCGTATAGCCGTCAGGGGCCGCCTTCGCCACGTATTCCGCACCCAGGATGCCGTTCGCCCCGGGCTTGTTCTCCACGACGAACTGCTGGCCCCAGCGCTCGGAGAGTTTTTGCCCGATGAGGCGCGCGATCGTGTCCGGCAGACCGCCAGGCGAATAACCCACGACGACACGCACGGGTTTTTCCGGGTAATTTTTTGCGCCCTGGCCGAGGACGGTCTGCGCGGCACACAGCGCGGCAATTCCCAACCACCGGACCGATCCACCGAGTCCCGAATGCATGAACACTGCTCCTCTGAGAGTCCGAATTCTAC
>VBDE01000101.1 GCA_005883665.1 Betaproteobacteria bacterium | reverse complement strand
GTCGATGTCGACGAGCACGGCTCTCACGCCGCGCGCGTCGAGCTCGGCGAGCGGCCTCATCTCACCCGAACAGCCCGCCGACGCGCGCTCCCGCGACGCGATTGACCACGTAGAGACTCGCCGCACAGAGCACGATCAGGATCACGCCAAGCGCGGCCGCCTGGCTGTGGGATCCGGCGATATAGTAGGTAAAGATTCCGAAGGGGATCATCTCCCAGCCGCCCAGCGTGAGGAACAGCGTGGCGGACGCTTCCTGGATCGACATGATGAAGGAAAAAATCGCGCCGACGAGGATGCCCTTCCACACGAGCGGCGCAGTGATGTCCCTGAACGTGATCAGCTTGCCGGCGCCGACGTTCTCGGCCGCTTCCTCCATCGACTTGTGCACGAGCAGGAGCGACGAATAGCTGCTGCGCACCGTGTACGGCAGGCGGCGGACTGCGAGAACCAGCGGAAGGATGATCCACATGCTGGTGAGCGCCACATCGATCCCGGGCAGAGGGAAGTGGAATGCGCGGATGTACGCGATGCCGATGGCGGTGCCCGGAATCGCGAGGATCAGCGTGGTGAGCGCGTCCATCGCGCCCCGCCCCGGAGTTCGGGTCCGCGCCATGATCCACGCCATCGGCACCCCGATCGCGAGGCAGATCAGCACGGCCAGCCCGGAATACAGCAGCGAATTGACGATGAACCTGGGCGTCTCGAGGCTGACCTGCCTGAAGTGGTCGAGGGTGTAATGGACCGGGAGCGCCGTGAGCGACCAGCCCTTGCCGACCGCGGCGAGCACGACTCCGGCCTGCGGGAGGAGCGATGCGAACATGAGCAACGCGAGAAAGCCCACGGCGAGCCAGCGCGCGACCGGCCCCAGCCGCCGGCGCTCCACCCTCGAGTAGGCGAGAGAGCTGTAGTCCTTGATCGCCACGTAGTGCCGCGCCACCAGCACGAACACGATGGCGAGCACCACGAGCAGAGCCGATATCACGATGCCCATGCGGAAAATGCGCCGGTCGACGAACTGGACGATGTTGAGGTAGGCCTGCACCGCGAGCAGGTCCTGCACTCCCACCACCAGGGGCGTGACGAAGTCGGCGAAGGTCCAGATGAAGACGAGCAGCGCCCCGGAAACGTAGCCGGGAGTGGTCAGCGGGAGCGTCACGTCCCGGAAGCGCCGCCAGCCGTTCGCGCCCATGACCTGCGCGGCTTCCTCGAGCGACGGATCCACCTTGGAAAGCGAGTCGAGGATGCTGAGCGTCATGAACGGGAATAGGTGCAAGGTCTCGACCAGCAGCACTCCCTGCATACCGTACATGAAGTTGATCGGCGTCTGCAGCCCGAACCAGTCCATCAGCAGGACGTTGACCGTGCCGGCGCGGCCGAGAATGAAGACGAAACCGAGCACGCCGACGAGCGGCGGCAGGATCATCGGCAGCATCGCGAGATAGGAAAAGAGATTCCGCCAGGGAAATTCGTAGCGGATGATGAGGAACGCGACCGCGATCCCGATCACCGAGGTCGTGATGACCGTCGCGACTCCCAGCACCAGGGAGTTCCAGAGCGAGCGCAAGTAGTACCGGTCCGTGAAGAACTCGTGAAAGTTCGCGAGAGTGAGCCGGCCGGCCTCGTTCGCGAAGGCGTCGTAGAAAATCCGCGTGAGCGGGTACAGCACGAAGAGGATGAGGAATGCCCAGATCAGGCCGAAACCGATCATGGCGCTTGCCGGGGTGCGCGGTCCCCGGATGACGATTGCGGCGGTCTGCGCCATGGCCGTGCGTCAGTCCGCAGGAATCGCCAGCGTGCTGCCGATCGCGCAGCTCAGCTCGACCGGCGTGCCCATCGGAATCTGCTCGTGGTGCCACGGATCTCCGATGTCGGTCTTGAAGGTGACTCCGCCGCCGAGATCGACGTCATAGCGCAGCGTGTTGCCGAGATACGCGCTGAAGGCGATCCTGCCTTCGAAGCGATTTCTCTCCCCGCCGGAGAGGCCGTCGAGCAAGAGGTTCTCCGGTCGCATGCAGATCACGCACCGGTCCCCCGCGCGCAGCGCCGCGTCGTGGATTGCCGACAGCACGCCGAACGCCGTTTCCGCCTGCACGGTGCGGTCGTTGTCTTCGACCGACCGCACCGTGCCTTCGACGAGGTTGTTGATCCCGATGAAATCGGCCACGAACCGGTTGGCGGGCCGCTCGTACAGCGCCTTGGGCGGCCCGACCTGGCAGACCCTTCCGAGGTTGAAGACCGCGATGCGATCGGACATGGCCAGCGCCTCTTCCTGGTCGTGGGTCACGTAGACCGCGGTGATCCCCAGCTCCTTCTGGAGCTTGCGGATCTCGGCCCGCACCTGCACGCGGATCTTCGCGTCCAGGTTGGAGAGCGGCTCGTCGAGCAGCAGCATCTGGGGATTGAGCACCAGCGCGCGCGCCAGCGCCACGCGCTGCTGCTGCCCGCCCGAAAGCTGGCCGGGATAGCGATCCGAAAGGCCGGTGAGGCCCACCTTCGCCAGCACCCCTTGCACCCGCGCGGCCACGTCGGACGAGGAGACCTTGCGCAGCTTCAGCCCGTAGGAAACGTTCTCCGAAACCGTCATGTGCGGCCACAGGGCATAGTTCTGGAACACCATGCCGATGCCGCGCTCGTGCGGCGGCACATCGTTCACCACGCGATCGCCGAACCGGATCTCCCCCTCGTCGGCCGTGTAGAAGCCGGCGAGGAGCCGGAGCAGCGTGGTCTTGCCGCAACCCGAAGGACCAAGAAGGGTGAACATCTCGCCCTCCCGGATGGAAAGGCTGACCCGGCTGACCGCCGCCAGCGCCCCGAAGCGCTTCGTGAGATTCTCGACCGCGATGCGCATGACCCTGGCGGCCAGCGGTTTTTACTTCCTCTTCAATTCTTCCGCGACGGACTCGATCTCCTTGCGGAACTGCGAGTTGACCTGCTCGTAGCGGGCTTGAGCCTTGTCGTCGTCGTAGATGTTGGTCACGTCGACGTCGAAATAGGAGCGGAGGCCGCCCGTGAACTCGACCGCCATTTCCGCCTGGGAACCGGGCTTGCCCTGAACGCGGTACTTCGGCGTGATCGGGAATACGCCGCGCTCCATCGCCATGTTC
Organism: Betaproteobacteria bacterium; assembly: GCA_005883665.1. Lineage (GTDB taxonomy): Bacteria > Pseudomonadota > Gammaproteobacteria > Burkholderiales > SG8-39 > VBDM01. Next base: position 1,494 of record VBDE01000101.1, on the reverse strand, counting down.
TGGCCGCGTTCGGAAAGCATGAACTCGATGAAGGCGAGCGCCGCTCTGGGACGCTTGGAGCCGGCGAGGATGCCGATCGGCTCGGGCGTGATCCACGCGGTTTTCGGGGCCACGAACTTGATGTCGTGCCCGGCAAGACGATCCTCGAACGCCATGTAGCTCGGCACCGCGAACCCCGCCGCGAACTCACCCCTCGCGACGACCGCGGGCACGTCGCGGCTGCGCGCGGTGAAGATGCCGGTGTTGCCGCCGAGGCGCTTGAGCCACGCCCAGCCCTTTTCGTCGCCGTCGCGCTGGAGGATCACCTCGTAGGTCGCGTGGCTGCTGGACGAGCGCGTCGGCGCGCACTGTGCGACGTTGCCCTTCAACTTCGGGTTGAGCAGATCGTCCCAGTCCTTCGGCGGCTCGATGCCGAGCCGCTGATAAAGCCGCGGGTGATAGACCAGGCCGTAGGGCTCGAGAACCGTGCCGATCCAGTATCCCTTGGGGTCCTTCAGCGGGATGGGCTTGGGCTTACCGATGCTGTCCGGGATCGAGTCGACGACGCTTTTCGGCAGCTCGAGCTTGGCGAGCAGCTTCTGCTCGGCGAGCTTGTCGAAGAGCGCGCTTTCGCCGCCCCAGAAGATGTCGGCCTCGGGCCTGCCCTTCCACTCGACGATGCGCCCGTAGGCGACCGGCGTGCCGGCCGCCAGGGCGCTCGTTTTCACGTTGACGTTCCACTTCTCCCTCGCGTACTTGGCGAACTCCGCCAGCGCCGGATCGGTCAGGGTCCTCGCGACCGGCGTGATGAGGACCAGCTCGTTCTCGATCTGCTGCGCGGCGACCGGAGCTGCCGCTGCGAGAAGCGTTGTCAGGACGAATGCGGACGGCTTCGAGGTTCGGATCATGGGGTCCTCCCTTGGCGGAAGTGATTATAGGAGCAGTTCGCGCCCCTGTTAGAATTTTCCATGCGCTACGTTCTCGCGCTCGACCAGGGCACTACGAGCTCCCGCGCCATCGTGTTCGACGAGCGCGGGGCCGCGCGCGCCTCGGCGCAGAAGGAGTTCCGCCAGCATTTCCCGCAGCCGGGCTGGGTCGAGCACGACGCACTGGAAATTCTCCGCACCCAGCTCGCGTGCGCGCGCGCGGCGCTGAAAAAAGCGAAGCTGGCCCCGAAGCGCGTCGCCGCGATCGGTATCACCAATCAGCGCGAGACCACGGTCGTGTGGGACCGGCGCACGGGGAAACCGGTCCACCGGGCGATCGTCTGGCAGGACCGGCGCACCGCCGCGCGCTGCGATGCGCTGAAGCGCGGAGGCCTTGACAAGGCCGTTCAGGCGAAGACCGGCCTCGTCGTCGATCCGTATTTCTCCGCGACCAAGCTCGAGTGGCTGCTCGACAACGTCGCCGGCCTGCGCGCGCGCGCCGAGCGCGGCGAGCTCGCCTTCGGCACCATCGACACCTGGCTCGCGTGGCGGCTCTCGGGCGGTGAGCTCCACGTCACCGATCCGAGCA
>VBDE01000100.1 GCA_005883665.1 Betaproteobacteria bacterium | reverse complement strand
CGAGGACCAGCACCGCGCACAAAATACCCACTCCCAACCCATGATTCTCCTGCACGAAAGCGTTGACGGAGAACGGAAGGAGGCAGACCGCCGCGGCAGTTGCGAGGCCATACATGATCCGCCCGCGGTAGGGGGCGAGCGGGTCCTCTCCGGTTTCGGCTGGCCTTGGCCCTTCCATCGCGCCTCCCCGGGATCGCAGTCTGTTACGAGTTTCCCATCCTATTACAAAAAAAATCGACTCTGAAACCTATTTTTCCAGGGTAGCTTCGATACCGGCCATCAACTGGTGACGGCTGTAGTCGTAGGTGTCCAGGTTCGAATCATTCCGATAGTAGCTGTAGTCGATGAACACGCCCCAAGGAGCGGTCAGCCGACGATTCGCGCGCAATGCGAAGCCGTAACGGCGGTCCTTGCGCGTGACCTCGAGGATACCGAGAGCGCCCTCGTCGATAAGATTAGGATCGCCGTAGCGGCTGACGCGATATTCGCCGCGTGCGTCGGCCTGCCAGCCGGCGACGTTGCGCAGAGCGACGGTCGCGAACAGCGAATGCCGCGTCGGCGAAGCGCTGAAGAATTCGCTCCCTTGCTGGAGATCCCTGCGATGGTTGAGCTCGAGTTCGTAGCCAGCGCGCAGAAGAGCGCCCGCCAGCGTGAACCCCGCTTCCACCGACAAACGCTGCTGCCGGCCGTCGAGATACTCGAAGCCGCTGCCGCCGGCGATGTGCCCGAACCGATAGCGCCCGCGCAGCTCGCCGCCGGCATCCGGGCGCCAGCTCGCCTGCGCCTCGAGCGACGTGCCTTGCTCGAGGCGGTCCCCGCCGATGTACGCCGTGTCGAAATAAGCTCCGACACTGGTCTGCACGCGGCCCCAATAGCGCTCTTCGCTCAAGCCGGCGCGCGATCCGGCCACGTCGAATTGGTGCAGATCTGCGTATTTCCGCAGGACCAGGCTGCCGTGGGCAACCCAGCCGCGCTCGGTGTTTCCGGCCAGAAGGTGGGTCGCCGCGGCCAGCGCTTCGACGAATCGGTCGCCCTGATGGCTGACCGCGACCGTCGATGCGTCCGGTGACAGCGTCGCGTTGCTGTCGTAGCCGCCGGCCAGGGAAATCACGGCGCTCGCCTGCGGAGACGGCGGCGCGCCGCGCAGCCGCTCGAAGGCCGTAGCGGCGAGAGAGCGCAAGTTCGGGTCGGTGGTCGTGCGGTACGCCCGTTCGAAGTATTCGATCGCGCGCTGCGGGCGACCCGCACGCTGAGCGGTCAGGCCGAGGTTGTAGTCGGCGAGGGGAGCCCACTTTGGATCGGGCACGAGCGCCTGGAATTCGCGCTCGGCCTCCGCGTAGCGGCCGAGCCGATAATACGTCGCCCCGAGGTCGTAGCGCAGACCCGGAGTGTCCAGGCCCGCCGCGCGCGCATCGAGGAACAATTGGAGCGCCACCGCGTAGTCGCCCGCGCGAAACGCGGCGATGCCGCGCTCGGCGGCCAGCGCACCGTCCGCCGCGGCGCGCACGGGGTGCAACGGGACGACGCTCAGGAGTAAGGCGACGGCGAGGTAGGAAAGCCGAAGGCCGCTTGTTTTTTCCTTTTGCGTCCTTCGACGACGAATAAACGCGCGCACCCGCCGGAGTGTACTCCGGCAAGGCGCTCATTCACCGGAACGAGTGCGTTACGTGCCCTTGCCCTTGCCCTTGCTCTTGCCCGGGGGCGTCGGCTTGACCCGCGTTCGCGCCGCTTCCGATGCGGCTTGTCCGAACTCGCGGCCGCTGAGGTCCGCCTTGTCGCGAGCTAGGCTCGAGGTCGCATGGTCAAAGGCCGAGGCTTCCCGCGCCCGGGACGAGGCCGTGTCGGGCAGCGCGAAGGGGAGCTTGATCTCGCCGGCTGCGCCGACAGACGCATTGGCAGGCACGACGTCCATCGTCACCTCGAGGTCGCGCTCCTGCGCCCACGCGCCCGACGTCCCGAGGACGAGAATCGCACCGATCGCATACCATGTGAATCGCTTCATAATGTCTCCCTCCTTACCAGTCAACTCCCTATTCCGCGAGCTCGACAGGCTACATGCCCGAACGGCCCGCGTTATCGATTTCGATTTTCAGCCGGAACGTCCTGCTGCTCCCGCCGTGCGACAGGCTCGCGACGAGCTCTTCCTTCGTCGCTCCGCGCACGACCAGGGGAAGCTGCATCAGGTTCCCGCCTTCGCGTAAATCCGTCTGCCAGGAGAGCTCGCGCCGGCCGCCGTAGCCGACGAGCTCGACGTTCTCGGGCAGCGCGAGGCTCAATGTAGCGGCTTTCAGCGGCTTCGCGCTGTTGAACATGAGGCGCACGGTCTCGGGCCGATCGATCGTCAGCACCACCGCCTGCACCGGTTCCGGCCGCGTGGCGAGGAACACCGCGAGGGCCACTCCCAGCACCACCGACGCCGCGAGCGCCATGCCGAGCACGGGACGCCACTTCGGGCGTGCCGCGCGGGCCGTCGGACGGGTCGCGCGCGACAGGGCATGGTCTATGAAGCCCGGGTGCAGTGCGGGCGGGGTAAGCTTGCGCACGTTTTCCAGCAGCGCCACCGCGTGCTCGTGCCGCTGGCGGCAGTCCGAGCAGCGCGCCAGGTGCTCCTCGATCGACTTGCGCTCGAGGGCGTGCAGCCTCCCGTCGAGCAAGTCGTCCAATCTCAGTGCGAATTCGCTGCAATCCATTTGACGGTTTCTCCTATCCTTCAACACGCTCGCCGGCGGAAAAAAGTTCCATCGGCAGCAGCGCCCGCAGCCGCTGGCGCGCCCGATGCAGGCGCGACTTGAGGGTGCCGAGCGGCGTCTCCAGCATGGTTTCGAGCTCTTCGAGGCTGTACCCCTCGACGTCGTGCATCGCGACCACCGCGCGCTGCTCGGGATTGAGCCGGTCGAGGGCGCGCAGAATGCGCTCGCGCTGCCCCGTGCGTTCGGCGTCCTCTTCCGGGCCATCCTTCGCCGCGGGCAGGGCATCGAGCGGGTTTTCCTCGCCTTCGGCTCCGGTCACGAGCTCCACGATCGGCGAGCGGGCCCGTTTGCGGACCGAGTCGACGTACTGGTTGTGGAGCACCCGGGCAAGCCAGGGCCGGAGCCGCTCGATCTCGAGCAGCTGTTGGGTGCGGGGAAAGAGCTTGATCAATACGTCCTGGACGAGGTCTTCGGCGTCGGCCACGCTACCGGTGAAGCGCCAGGCCAGTCGATAGAGGTACTCGACCTGCGGGCGCAGTAAATCCTCGAAATTCGACTCGGGCGGCCGGGCGCGGCGGTACGGCGACACCGCGGCCCCGGCCCGGCGGATGGGCGAAACAGGGGGCATAGCCTTAATCACACGTCCGCGCGGCCGAAAAGGTTCCCTGCTCGAGCGGAATTTGTGCTCGTTTTCACGGCTCAGGTCGGCGCGAACCTCTGGGCGGCGCGCGCCCGCGCCTTGGCGGCCTCTTCCTCGCGGTTCCTCGGCGCCGCGTTCGTCGCGAGCGAGTCCAGCAGGTTCCTGGAAACTCCGGCTATCCGGTCGACGGCCGCAAGAAATGCGGCTTCGTTCGCTTTCGAAGGCTTGTTGAAACCGCTCACTTTCCTCACGAATTGCAGCGAGGCCGCACGGATCTCCTCGTCCGTCACGGGCGGATCGAAGTTGAAGAGCGTCTTGATGTTTCTGCACATAGGCGTTACCTCGATGTGTCGGCGTTGGGTATTACTCCTGCAGGGGCGAGCTTCGCAGAGGCCGTTGAAACCAGGCGACATCGTGCCATTTTCCGAACTTGCGGCCCACGGCCTTGAAGACCCCGATGGATTCGAAGCCCAGGCTTTGATGCAATGCGATACTACCTTCATTGGGCATCGTGACGCCCGCATACGCGTTGCAGAAACCCTTGCGGGCGAGGTCTTCGAGCAGCCGCTCGTAAAGTGTGCGCCCTACGCGTTGGCGGTGATGACTCGGATGCACATACGCAGACACTTCGACCGACCAGCGATAAGCGGCACGCTCACGGTGGGCAGAACCGTATGCGTAGGCGATGCACTTCCCGGCTCTCTCGGCCAGCAGCCATTGCCAGCCCGCAACCGCCTTTGCGATTCGGGCGGCGAACTCGTCCGTCGTCGGCGCGACGGTTTCGAACGAAACGGCGGTTGACTCTACGAATGGCCGATAGATCGCGAGAAGGGACGCCGCGTCGGCCTCGGTAGCAGGACGGATTTTCAGCGTGCCGGTCGCTTCAGCGACCATGTTGTCCTCAGCGCGAATACCAATGAGACAAGTGCCTTTCTGATCGACATGGTTTCTCCGAAATTCTGCTCAACGATACGAGCCCTGAATGACCGGATAGAACGCATACGAGTGGGGGATAATAACCTCGGTTAGGGGAAGACACCTATGACAGCTTATTCACGCACCGTCGGCGGCCGTACGCACCGGTTTCGCGGCCTCAAGGACTTGATGGCCAGAGCCAGCCCGGCGCGCTCGGGCGACACTCTGGCCGGAATCGCCGCGAAAGACGACGAGGAGCGCGTTGTCGCGCAGATGGCCCTGGCCGAAGTGCCGCTCAGGACGTTCCTCAGCGAGGCGCTGATTCCCTACGAGCAGGACGAAGTGACGCGGCTCATCATCGACGGGCACGATGCGGCCGCTTTCGCGCCCGTCGCGCATCTCACGGTGGGCGACTTCCGCGACTGGCTGTTGTCGGACGCGGCGGACGAAGCGACCCTCGCCGCCCTCGCACCCGGCCTGACACCCGAGATGGCGGCGGCGGTGTCCAAGATCATGCGGGTTCAGGACCTGATCCTGGTGGCGCAGAAGTGCCGGGTGGTGACCCGGTTCCGCAACACCATCGGGCTCAAGGGGCGACTGTCCACGCGGCTTCAACCCAACCATCCGACCGACGACCCGAGCGGGATCGCGGCCGGCATCGTCGACGGCCTCATGTACGGCAGCGGCGACGCGGTGATCGGCGTCAATCCCGCGACCGACAGCGTCGCCGCGGCGATAACGCTCATCCACATGCTCGACGCCATCATCACCCAATACGAGATTCCAGCGCAGTCCTGCGTGCTCACCCACGTGACCACCAGCATCGAGGCGATCAACCGCGGCGCGCCGGTGGACCTGGTGTTTCAGTCCATCGCGGGGACGGAAGCGGCCAACGCCGGCTTCGGCATCAACCTGCGCATCCTGGAAGAGGCGCGTGATGCGGCGCGCTCGCTCAAGCGCGGCGCAGTCGGAAACAACGTCATGTACTTCGAGACGGGACAGGGCAGCGCGCTATCGGCGAACGCCCACCACGACCTCGATCAGCAGACCTGCGAGGCGCGCGCGTACGCCGTGGCCCGCAAGTT
>VBDE01000423.1:1088-2392 GCA_005883665.1 Betaproteobacteria bacterium | reverse complement strand
GACGGCCAATCGCCCTCTTTCAGGCAGATCACGCAGCGGATTATCTCAACTATGCCCTGCACCAGAACGAACGCTCCGGCGAGCGGGATGACCGTCTTGAAGGGATAGACCGGCGGGCCCTCGGAGGTGATGTTCGAATGCTCGTTGATCGCCCAGGACTCGGCGGCGTAGGTGTAGCCGGCCCACACGAGCGCGATGACGCCCGGAATGAAGAACACGATATACAGCGTCAGGTCGAGCGCCGCCTGCGCCCGAGGCGAAAAGAATCCGTAGATCACGTCCCCGCGCACGTGGCCGTTCTTCGCGAGCGTATAGGCGCCGGCCATCATGAACAGCGTCCCGTACATCATGATCATCGCGTCGAAGGCCCACGCGCGCGGGTGGTCCAGAACGTAGCGCGAGAACACTTCCCAGCTGACGTGCAGGGTGAGCGCAACGATGAACCACGAGAAGGCTTGCCCCACCCAGGTGCTTATCTTGTCGACGAAAAGCAATAGTTTCTGCATGGCTGAAGTCCTGCGGCGATAGGGCGGCGGAGGGAGTTTATTCCGCCGATCCTGTCACATCTCTGACGGGATCAAAAAAAACACCATCCGGTCGGCCGGATGGTGCTCCCACGAGTGCGTTCGCCGTCAGGCCTTCTTGGCGGCCGGTTTCTTGCCGAAATAGTAGTTGTACGCCATGCGCGCGCCGACCTGGGTGTCGAGATACCAGCGCACTGTCCTCTCGGCATATTTTTTCTGGGATTCGGTGATCTCCTTCCACATCGGGTTCTCCGCCGACTTCTTATTGTCGACCTGGTCGAACACTTCGAGCTGTTTCTGCAGCACCGAGTCCGGGGTCTTGTAGAACCTGACCTTGTCCTTGGTCTGCAGCTCGATGTAGTCCTGCGAGTAGCGGTTGATCGCCTTCCACGACATGTCGGCGGAAGCGGCCTCCACGGCGTTTTCGATGATCGCCTTCATCTTGGCCGGCAGCGCGTCGTACTTCGTTTTGTTGAACGTGATCTCGAACTGCTCGCCGTTTTGGTGGTAGCTCTGCAGCATGCACACCTTGGACACGTCCGGGAAGCCGAGGATGCGGTCGGAGGTCGCGTTGTTGAACTCCGCGGCGTCGAGCAGGCCGCGGTCGATCGCCGGGACGATCTCGCCGCCGGGCAGCGCGTTCACCGCCGCGCCCATGCCGGTGAACAGGTCGATCGAGATGCCCACGGTTCGGTATTTCATGCCCTTGAAATCTTCCGGCTTGGTGATCGGCTTCTTGAACCATCCGAGCGGCTGCGTCGGCATCGGCCCGTAGGGGAA
>VBDE01000423.1:0-1064 GCA_005883665.1 Betaproteobacteria bacterium | reverse complement strand
AGCAATTCCTTGCCGCCGCCGTACTTGTGCCAGGAGAGCAGCATGTTGGCATCCATCGCATACGCGGGGCTCGAGCCCCACAGCGCCAGGGCGTTCTGCTTGCCGTAGTGGTAGACGAGCACGCCGTGCCCGCCGTCGAGCGTGCCCTTCGAGACCGCGTCGAGCAGGCCGAAGGCCGGCACCACGGAGCCCGCCGGCAACACCTCGATCTTGAGATCGCCGCCGGTCATGTCGTTCACTTTCTTGGCGTAGTCGAGCGCGTACTCGTGAAAGATGTCCTTCGACGGCCAGGTGCTCTGCCACCGCATTGAGATCGGCCCCTGGGCCTTGACGATCGTCGGGAAGCCCAGCGTCGCGGCGCCTGCGGTCGCGGCGGCCGCGCTCGCCAAGAACGTGCGGCGCGAGACGGCCCGGGGCTTCTTGATTTGCTCCTTGCTCATTGAATCCTCCATTGGGAAAACCGTTGGGTAATTGGCTGTCTCGGCGTTATTCTTCTTGGAACCGGGAATTGCTCCGGGTAAACGCCCCACGGGGCCGTTCTCTTCCGGCGTCCGCCCTCCGAGTGTTACGACGCCAAAGCCCGCGAATCGTATTCCTATACCGCCACGAAATCAAGCCGTTTCAGGGATCTCCATGGGAGTGATCGCCGCCGGCGGGCCGCTCGGAACGACTCCCGCCTTGTGGGGCGGATTGGGATGCCAGCCCATGACGATCAGCAAGGTGAAAAAGCCGAGCACGTAAGCAAGGCTCACGTGCCAACCGTGATAGAGCCAGCGCCACACCGACCTCGATTCCGGAAACATGTTGGAGAGCGCCACGCCGGCGCTCGAGCCGAACCAGATCATGGACCCGCCGAAGCCCACCGCGTACGCCAGGTAGCCCCAGTCGTACCCGCCCTGCTTGAGCGCGAGAGCCGTGAGCGGGATGTTGTCGAATACCGCGGACACGAAACCGAGTCCCATCGCCGTATGCCAGGATGCCGCGGGCAATTTCTCGACCGGCATCATCGTGGCCGACAGAACCAGCGACAGGAGGAAAATACTTCCCTTGAAGCTCTCCGGCAG
>VBDE01000099.1:969-8406 GCA_005883665.1 Betaproteobacteria bacterium | reverse complement strand
ATTCCCCGTCCTCGAACGGACGGCCGCCCCAGCCCCCGCCTTCGATGCTCTGGACCACGAAGCGGCGCTTGGATTTCGGGTGAACACCGAAGAACACGACCGACCCCCCGAGCAGGCCGTGGTGCGCAGCCGGGATTTTATCGGGCATGGCGGAGGCGAGCGAGCTGATGATGGTCTCGACCACCGTCGGAACGAAGATGCTCCAGCCCGCCATCGGCGCGGGGTAGCGCGCCATCATGATGTTGCCTTCGGGGATGATCACCTCGAGCGCGCGAAACGAGCCTTCGTTGACCGGGGCTAGCGGCGCTGTGATCGCCTTGTAGGCGACGCGCGCGCCGGCGAGCGTGCGCGAATTCACCGCCGCCTTGCGCTCGCGGGAACAGCCCGAGAGATCGATGGTCATATTCCCCGATTTCACCGTGACCCTGGCGTGGATGCGCACGCGTTCGTCCGGGGTGACGCCGTCGTCGTCGAAGAACGACTCGGCTTCGTAGACGCCGTCGGCGAGTCTCGCGACGAAGTTGCGGCACCTGGTCTCGGTCTCGTCGAAGATGCGCGCGATGGCCTTGAGTATCGTGCTCCTGCCATACTTGCGAACGAGCTCGTCCAGCCGCCGGATCCCCAGCTTGCACGAGGCGATCTGCGAATTCATGTCGCCGAGCGAGGATTCCGGAAAGCGGATGTTGTCGCGGATGACGCGGCAAAGCGTTTCGTCGAGCCGGCCGCCGTCGTAGATCTTGAGCTGATCGAGCTGCAGGCCTTCCTGCCAGGGGTCCGGCACCTCGGGCCCCGCGCCGAAGCCGGTGCTCGTCCCGCCCACGTCGATCCAGTGCGCCCGCACCATCGAGAACGCGAGCAGCTCGCCCTTGAAGAAATACGGGACGTAGATCACGACGTTGTTGAGGTGCTGTCCGGCCACCGCCTGGTGGTTGGTGATGAGGACGTCGCCCGACTTGAAACCCTTCCTGCCGTAGCGCTTCACGGCGTCGGTGATGATGACGCCCAGGTCCGCGACGAAATGCGAAACGCCCCCGACGTTCTGGCTGATCAGCTCTCCGTCGACGTTCACCAGGGCGGTGCAGAAGTCGCGCACCTCGTAGATCATCATGTTGTAGGACGTGCGCTGCAGGTCCGCCGCCATCTCGTTGGCGATCGCGGGCAGCGCGTTGCGGATGACTTCGAGCGTCACCGCATCCAGTTTCGTCCTCACGCCGCACCTCTCACCGAAATGAGGAGCTCGCCGGTCCTCGCGACGCTGCAGGCGTCGCCTTTGAAAAGCACCGTGGTCGTTCCGTGCTCGCGCACCAAGGCCGGCCCCAAGAGGCGCGCGCCGGCTCCAAGCCCCTCGCGCCGGTATACCGGACAGGATACCGGACGGACCGAATCGCCGAGATGCACCTGCATCCTTCGAATAGCTTGCGCCCGGCGCTTCGCAGAGAGGCGGGGGAGCGTCATGGTCGCGCGCTTGCCGATCACGGCGAGCCGGATATTGACGATTTCGACCGGTTCATCCGGAGAATGGTGCGCGTAGCGCTGATCGTAGAGCCGGTCGAACGCCGTTCTGATGGAGCGGCGATCGCCTTCCCTGATCTGGCTCGCGCCGACGGGGACGGAAAGGGTGAATTCCTGTCCGACGTAGCGCAGATCGAGATGGATCCTGCGTTCCGCGCCCTTCTTGCTCGCGAGTGCGGAGGCGGACTCGGCCGCCATCTCCTCCACCGTCCTTTCGAGCTGCCTGAAATCGGCGCCGTCGAGATCCGCGTAGAAGGTGCGGATGAAATCGTGGCGCTCGTCGGCCGCGAGCATGCCGAGCGCCGAGAAATGCGCCGGGTAGAGCGGCACGATCACCTTGGGTATGTGCAGCTCGCGCGCGATCGCCATCGCATGCAAAGGTCCCGCGCCGCCCGAGGCGACCAGAGCGAAGTCGCGCGGATCGTAGCCCTTGGCGACCGAGACCTCGCGCACCGCGAGCGACATCTTGGAGACCGCGATATCGACGATGGCCTGAGCCGCGGCAGTCGCGCTCATCTTCAGCGGATCGGCGATCTTCCTCACGATGCCCTGGGCCGCGGCCTTCGGGTCGAGCACCATCTGCCCGCCGAGGAAATCCTCCGGATCGAGCCGCCCCAATACGAGATTCGCGTCGGTGATCGTCGGCTCGGTTCCCCCGCCGCGATAGCATATCGGGCCGGGATCGGCGCCCGCGCTCTGCGGGCCGACCTTGAGCGCGCCGATCTCGTCGATCCAGGCGATACTGCCGCCGCCCGCGCCCACCTCGACCACATCGATCACGGGCACCATGACCGGGTGGCCGCTCGCGTATCCGCCGACGTAGTAGCCCGGGGCCATCGTTGGCTCGCCTTCGCGTATCAAGCTCGCCTTGGCGGTGGTGCCGCCCATGTCGAAGGAGATCACGTCGGCGAAGCCCAGCGCGCGTCCCGTTTGCGCTGAGGCGATGATCCCGCCGACCGGCCCGGATTCCATCATCGCCACCGGACGCTCGGTGGCGACCTCGGGCGTCATCACGCCGCCGTTCGACTGCATGATCGTCAGATCGCCGCGAAAACCGATCTGGGCGAGGCGAGCTTTCAAGCTGCGGACGTACCCGCCGACCTTCGGACCGATGTAGGCGTTGACCACCGTGGTTGAGGTTCTTTCGAATTCGCGGTATTCGCGCAGTATTTCGTGGGAAAGCGAAACGTAGGCACCCGGCAGGGCCCGGCGCACGATCTCGCCCGCCGCGCGCTCGTGCTCGGGGTTGACGTAGGAGTGCAGGAAACAAACGGCTACGGCTTCCACTTTTTCGTCGGCCAGGCGGCGGCAGGCTTCCTCGAGGCTCGCGTGCTCCAGCGGTTCGAGCACCTCGCCCGAGGCGAGCATCCGCTCATCGATCTCCCGGGTCAGGTGCCGCGGAACGAGCGGCCGGTGACGGCGGAAAAGAAGGTTGTAGGACTCGGGGCGGTTGCCGCGGCCGATGGAGTACACGTCGCGCGTCCCTCGCGTGACGATCAGCCCGGTCTTCGCGCCCTTTCTCTCGATCAAGGTGTTGATCGCGGTGGTCGACCCGTGGATCAGCTCGCTGACCCTTGCGACATCGACCGCGCTCATGCGCAGGCAATCGATGATCCCCTCGACGAGCTGTCTGGGCGTGGTGAGGCTCTTGGCTTGAGCGAGCCGGCCGGTGGCTTCGTCAAAAGCCAACAAGTCCGTGAAAGTCCCGCCGATATCGATCGCCACCAGCAAGAGAATCCGCCCTCCTCGGAATGCTCAAACGGTATCATGGAGCGATGAGCAAAGTCGACGCCAGGCGTCGCTGTCCCTGGAGCCTGGGGAGCGCGCAGTACCTGCGATATCACGACGAGGAATGGGGCGTGCCGGTGCACGACGACGGGCGGCTCTTCGAGTTCCTGATCCTGGAAGGCGCCCAGGCGGGCCTCGCCTGGTCGACGATCCTCAACAAGCGCGACAACTACCGCAGGGCCTTCGCCCGGTTCGACCCGGCAAAGGTCGCGCGCTTCGGCGCGCGCGACGTGAAGAGGTTGATGACCGATGCCGGAATCGTGCGTAACCGCCTCAAGATCGAATCGGCGATAGGAAACGCCCGCGCCTTTCTCGAAGTGCGGCGGGAATTCGGGTCGTTCGACGCCTATCTCTGGGGCTTCGTGGACGGGCGTCCGCTGCAGAAACTCAGGCGCAGCATGAAGGAGGTGCCGGCGCGCACGCCGCTTTCGGACGCGGTCAGCAAGGACCTGAAACTCCGCGGCTTCCGTTTCGTCGGCTCGACCATCGTATACGCGTACATGCAGGCGGTGGGAATCGTCAACGATCATCTGGCCGTTTGTTTCCGGCGCCCGCAGCTCGCTCTCCCAAGACTCGGTTCTTCGGCTAAACTCCGGAGCGAAAGGGAATAACCTGGGGAGATCGATGCTCCGACTCGCCGTTTTGGCTTTGCTCGCTTGTCTCCCCGGCGTGAGCGCCCATTCCCAGGAAGGCGAACCGGACGGCACCGTGACGCTGGTGGCCGCGCCGCGCCTCGTCGACCCGGATTACAGGGGAGCCGTGCTGCTCGCGGTGCCCGTCGAGAACAACCGCCACGTCGGCGTCATCATCAACCGCCCCACGGGACGCTCGCTCGCTAGCCTCTTCCCCGAGCACGCCCCTTCCAAGCTCGTGCGCGATCCCGTGTACTTCGGCGGGCCGATGCTGCGCCAGGCGATTTTCGCGGTGGTCCACATCGACCACACGCCCGGACCCGGATCGATCCGGATCATGAAGGAGCTGTTCCTCGCCACTCAGGCCACGGTCGTCGATCACATCATCGAAGAGACCCCCAACGAGGCGCGCTACTACGTCGGCTACGTCGCCTGGCGGCCGGGGGAGCTGCGCCAGGAGGTCGACCGGGGATTGTGGTACGTCCTCGAGGCCGACCCCGAGCTCGTGTTCCGCAAGGATCCGGCAAGGCTCTGGGAGGAGCTGCTGCGGCGCGCGCGGGCGGTGACCGCCTGGGCTCCCGGATGACGCGCGCGCGACTAACCGCGCTTCTCGCGTTTCTCGTCCTCGCGACGGCCGCCTACGCGCAAGGCTTCTCCAAGGCGCTTTTCCTCATCGCTAGACCCGGGCTGCCCGACCCGAATTTCCGGGAAGCGGTGGTCCTGGTCACGCAGGCGGAAGGCGCGGAGGCAACCGGCGTCATCATCAACCGGCCTACCGACCGCTCGCTCGCCGAAATGCTGCCGGGCGAGCGCTTCAAACGCTTCAAGGAGCCTATATTCTTCGGCGGGCCGGTGGCGCCCCAGGGCTTGTTCGCCGTATTCCAGGCCGAGAAGTTTTCCGGCGCGGCGGTGACGATGCTTCCGGGACTGTACCTCGCGGTCGTGCCCGACTCGATCGACGCGCTGCTCAAGGACCCTCCCCCGAAGATCCGCTTCTTCGCGGGTTACTCCGGATGGGCGGCAGGCCAGCTGCGCGCAGAGCTCGACCGCGGCGACTGGCTGGTCGTCGATGCCGAAGCCGACACGGTTTTCCTGAAGGACACGTCCAAGCTCTGGCAGGACATGGTGAGGCGGGCGAGCGCGGTCCGCGCCGACGCCACGCGCTCCAGGCGCCCTATTTCTTCAAGCCGATGAGCTGCATGATGCGCGCGAGCTCCGCGTCTTCCTTCGCGATCAGGTTGCCGAACTCCTCCGCCGCCATGAAGGCGGGACGCACGCCCAGCTTCCCGCAGGACTGAGCGAAATCGGGGCTCTCCGTGGTCTTCCTGATCGCCGCCTCGAGCGTCGCGACCGCGGACTTGGGGGTCCCCTTCGGCGCGGCGATTCCTCGCCAGGCTTCGAGCGAGACGTCGAACCCTTGCACCTGGCCCGACTTCACGTACCCGGACAAGGCCGCAGGCAATTGCACCGCCGCGTCCACTTGCCCGCCGAGCAGGCTGGGCACGACCTGCGCGGCACCGAACGGCACGTCCACGACCTCGGCGCCCGCGGCCTTGAACAACGCGACCGAGGAAATGTGCGTGTGGCTGCCGATCCCGGAATTTCCCACCGTCAGCTGCTTGGGCCGCGATTTCGCCTCTGCGACGAGCTCGCGCAGAGACTTCCACCTGGAGTCGCCGAGCACCGCGATCACCGGAGACTCGACCAGCACTCGCGCCACCGCGTCGAACGCGCGGTAATCGAGCGGCATCATCCCGGAGTGGTGGGTCGTGGAGACCGAATTGGAATTCCAGACGAGGGAGTAACCGTCGAGCCTCTGAGCGGCGACGTACCTGTAGCCGATGGCGCCGCCCGCGCCCGGGCGGTTGAAAACGATCACCTTGGCGCCGAGCTGTTTCGACATCCCGTCGGCGAGCAGCCGTGCCGTGACGTCCGCCGACGAACCGGCGGGAAAGAGCACCGTGATCTCGATCGGTGCCTTCTGCGGGAATGGAGGTTCCTGCGCCTGGACAGTCGCCGCGAGGAGGACACCGACAAATATCAAAGCTGATTTCATATCTCCTGCCCTCAATCCTTCGACAGCATTTCTGCGACCTCGACCCGGCGCCCCTCGCGCGCCGAGACGATGCCCGCGCGGATCACCGCAAGCGAAGCAGTCGCGCTCTCGCCGCCCATCTCGGGCGCGCCGTCCCCGCGCACCGCGCGGGCGAACTCCTCGAGCTCCTCGACGAAGGTGTCGTTCTTCGCGCAAGCAACCGGGCTCGCGCCGTTGCTCCCGCGCTTGAGCACGCGCAGACCCTGATGCATATCGTAATACGCGCTCGCTTCCTTGCCGTAGACATTCATCAGATAGTACTCGGAAGCGGACGCGTAGCTCGCGTTGAGCGTTGACAGGGCGCCGTTCTCGTGCTCGAGAACCAGGCTCGCGACGTCCGGGTTGTCGCCCGGGAGCACGAGCTGCGCGAACCTCCCGCTCACCGCTTTCACCGGACCGAGCAGGTATTCGAGCACGTCGGCGTAGTGAATGCCGATCTGCAGCATCACGCCTCCCGGCATTCCGGCTGCAGTGTAACGCCATGAGCCGAGGTCGATCTGGCCAAGGCGATCGCGGCTGATGTTGGCTTCGGCGTTGACCAGCTTGCCGAACGCACCCGCATCGATTTGCTCGCGGATCCACCGGAAGTGGCTCTCGCGGCGGCGCTGGTATCCCAGCGCCAGCACCACTCTTTTTTTTCTGCAGGACTCGGTGATGGCGCGGCCTTCAGAAACGGTGTTGGCTATAGGTTTATCGAGAAATATGTGCTTACCGGCAACCGCAGCCGAGAGTGTGGTCTCGAGGTGCGCGTTGTTTGGTGTGGTGTTGATGATCGCCTCGATGCCGCGGTCCTGCAGAATGACCTGGTAATTCGGCGCAGCGGCGCAGCCGTACTTGGCGGCAAAGGCGCGGCGCTTGTCCTCCGAGCGCGTGTAGCAGGAGACGATCCTCAGCTTCTTCGATCGCTGGATCGCGTCGGCGAGGACGTCCGACCACCAGCCCATCCCGATACAGGCGACGCGCAAAGGCTCCATCTATTTGGGCTTCGCCCCTATGGCTTCCACCGACTCCCGGGCGATGCGCTCGTCGGTCGCCCAATCCCCGCCGCTCACTCCGACGCCGCCGATGCATTCGCCTTCGACGATGACGGGGCAGCCGCCTTCCATCGCAGTCCAGCGCTCCGGTCCTGCAGCGAGCGCGAGTCCCAGCGCATGCGCGAGGTCGAGCGCCTGTCCTTGAGCGCCGTGCGAAGAGGTCGGACGCTTGTTCGACGCCGCGCACACCGCCTTGGTGGTGGCCGAGTGCAACGAGTGGAAGCGGCCGCCGTCCATGCGCTCGAGCGCGATGAGATGCCCGCCCGAATCGGCGACCGCGACCGAGATCGCGATCCCGGCCTGCTTCGCCTTCGCGACGGCGGTGTCGGCTATCTTCTTGGCCCCGGCGTGGGTGAGGCGCTTGGAGTCGGCGACA
>VBDE01000099.1:0-892 GCA_005883665.1 Betaproteobacteria bacterium | reverse complement strand
CCGGCCTTGGAGGATCTGTTTCGCGAGCGGGTTCTCGATGCTCTGCTGGATCGCGCGCTTGAGCGGCCGCGCGCCGTAGACCGGGTCGAAACCGGCCTTGGCGAGCTGCGCGAGGGCGCTGTCTCCTACTTCCAGTCCCATTTCGAGCTTCGCGAGGCGCTCCTCGAGGTAGCGCAGCTGGATCTTGGCGATGCTACTGATGTGCTTTTCGTCCAGCGCGTGGAACACCACGATCTCGTCGATGCGGTTGACGAACTCGGGCCTGAACTGCGTCTTCACCTCGGCCATGACCGCGGTCTTGATGAGGGCGGGATCGTCGCCCTGCATCTGCTGGATCATGTGCGAGCCGAGGTTGGAGGTCATCACGATCACCGTGTTCTTGAAATCCACGGTGCGGCCCTGGCCGTCGGTCATGCGGCCGTCGTCCAGAACCTGCAGCAGCACGTTGAACACGTCCGGGTGCGCCTTTTCGATCTCGTCGAGCAGGATCACGCTGTAGGGCTTGCGCCTTACGGTCTCGGTGAGGTGCCCGCCTTCCTCGTAGCCGACGTAGCCCGGCGGCGCGCCGATGAGGCGCGCGACCGAATGCTTCTCCATGAATTCGGACATGTCGATGCGGATCAGGTGGTCCTCGGAGTCGAACAGAAAGGCCGCGAGCGCCTTGCACAGCTCGGTCTTGCCCACGCCCGTGGGGCCGAGGAATAGGAAGGAACCGTAGGGCTTGTTGGGGTCGGAGAGCCCCGCGCGCGAGCGCCGGATCGCGTCGGCGACGAGGTGCACCGCCTCGTCCTGGCCGACCACGCGTTCGTGGAGCTTTTCTTCCATCGCGAGCAGCTTGTCGCGTTCGCCCTGCATCATTTTCGAGACGGGGATTCCGGTCGCGCGCGACACG
>VBDE01000098.1 GCA_005883665.1 Betaproteobacteria bacterium | reverse complement strand
CCGTGAACGAAGGCGCGCCCTTGAAGCGCTGGGTGGCCTCGACCAGCGCGCCGAGAATCCCCGGCTCCCACGCGGAATGCCCGGCGTCAGGCACGATCCGGTACTCGGCTTGGGGCCAGGCGCGATGCAGCTCGTGCGCGGACACGATTGGGCAGACCATGTCATAGCGCCCCTGCACGATCGTTCCCGGGATGGCGCTGAGCCGGTGCGCGTTCTCGAGCAGGGAGTTTTCGGGGAGAAATATGTCGTTTATGAAGTAGTGCGCTTCGATCCGCGCAAGGCCCAGGGCAACGACATCCCCGGCAAAATACGCCACGGTCTCGGAACTGGGAAGTAGAGTCGAGCAGGAACCCTCGTAGATACTCCAGGCGCGCGCAGCCGGCATGTGGACCGCGGGATCGGGGTCGATCAATCGGCGGTGATAATTGCGCAGCAAATCGCCGCGCTCCTCACTAGGGAGGAAGCCCGCGAATTTCTCCCAGGGCTCTGGAAAGACCCCGCGCAGGCCGTAGAGAAACCACTCGATCTCGCTTCTGCGGCAAAGGAAGATTCCGCGCAGAATCAGCGCGAGGCAGCGCCCCGGGTGCGCCTCCGCGTAGGCGATCGCCAGCGTGCTGCCCCAGGAGCCCCCGAACACGACCCAGCGTTCCACGCGCAGATGCACCCGCAAAGCCTCCAGATCGGCGAGCAGATTCGGCGTAGTGTTGTCGCGCAACTCCCCGAGAGGGGTAGAACGCCCCGCCCCGCGCTGGTCGTACACGATGATGCGATAGGCGCCGGGGTCGAAAAAACGCCGGTGCTTCGGCGTGCTCCCTGCACCGGGCCCTCCGTGCAGGAAAACCGCGGGGATCCCGTCCGGATCGCCGCTCTCCTCCCAGTACATCGAGTGCACGGCATCCAGGCGCAGCATGCCGCTTGCGCGCGGCTCGATTTCGGGAAAAAGACCGGGGACCGCCAAACTCGCAAGCTCGCCCATCCGAGGATCCGCTACGGGATCAGGATCGTTGACCCTGTCGTCTTGCGCGCTTCGAGGTCGCGCTGTGCCTGAGCGGCATCCTTGAGCGCATAACGATGGTTCACTTCGATCTTCACTTTTCCCGAGAGCACGACGTCGAACAGGTCCTTCGCGGTCGCCACCAGATCTTCGCGCTTGGAGGTATGGGTGACCAAGGTCGGGCGCGTGAGGTAAAGCGAGCCTTTTTGCGAGAGCACCACGACCTCGAACGGGGGAACCGCGCCCGAGGAGTTTCCGAAGCTCACCATCAATCCGCGCGGCTGCAGGCAGTCGAGCGATCCGGTGAAGGTGTCTTTTCCGACCGAGTCGTACACGACCGGCACGCCCTTGCCGCCGGTGAGCGCCTTGACGCGCTCGACAAAATTCTCCTTGCGGTAGTTGATGCAGTGGTCGGCGCCGTGCGCCTTGGCGAGCGCGCATTTCTCCTCCGAACCGGCCGTGCCGATCACCGTTGCGCCGAGCGCCTTCAACCACTGGCATGCAATCAATCCGACTCCGCCCGCAGTTGCGTGGAACACGATGGTCTCGCCCGATTGAACCCTGTGGGTGCGCCTCAGCAAATACTGGGCGGTCATGCCTTTCAACATCATTGCCGCTGCGGTTTCGAAGGAAATACCCTCCGGCAGGACAACCAGGCGGTCGGCCGGCATGGTGCGCACCTCGGAATAGGCGCCGGGAGCGCCGCCCGCGTAAGCAACGCGATCGCCCGTTTTGACCTGCGTGACCCCTGCCCCTACGGCCTCCACCACGCCGGCCGCTTCGTTGCCCATCCCCGACGGAAGGGCGATCTTGTACAGTCCGGAGCGCTGGTAGACATCGAGAAAATTGAGTCCGCAAGCCTTGTGGCGCACGCGCGCCTCGCCCGGCCCGGGGTCGCCGACTTGGACATCTTCCCATTTCAGAACTTCGGGCCCGCCTTGTTGTTGAATTCGAATCGCTTTAGGCATTGCTTCTCCTCGGTCAATGATGTGCGCCATGGTCGCCTAGCGACCGTCGGGCGCAGGGACTATTTTTTCGAAGGATCTTCGCGGCCGGCCGGCTCTGAAGCGCCCGGGGTCGTGTTTCCCGCCGCGCCTTGCAGCGCGGCAAGACTGGCTTTCTGCAATTCCAGGCCCTGAATGGTCAGGCGCAGAACGTTGAGATTCATGTTGAGCCAGTTCTCCACCGATTTCAGCTCTGCAATACGCCTTTCGATCTCATCTGGGATGAGCGTAGGGGCCATCAGCCCCGCCAGCGGCAGGCCCATCGGACCCCAAAGGTTTTTCAGGAATTCGAACGGATCGGGAGGCTGGTTCATGAGCGCAGGGCCACGATGAGGAATATCTCAAGTTTATTGTCGGGGACCCAAAAATTCCAGCACCTCGCGGCGGCGCGCAATGGTGTCCTGATAGCCCAGATCGATCAGCGCCCGGCAGTACCCCTTCTCGAAGAGCAGATAGCTCGCGAGGTTCGATCCGTTGCGGTTCATTGCGCCGATGCTCCGCAGGAGAAAGCGCACCGTCCATGGAAGCTCGTGTACGTGGCGAACGACCATGCGCTCGATGGGCTGGCTGGGCGAGATCACCAGCACCTTGATCTGCCGCAGCGGCAGCCCCGCTTCCCGAAGCTTCTCGGGAGCGATGAGGCTGATGGTGCGGTTGATTCTCTGCACGAGCTCGATATCGACGTTGAGGCTGTCCAGGAAAATACTGTTCAGGGCGTGGCCGGCGATCTGCGCGACCGAAGGATAGAGATTTCCGCGGACCCGAGGAGGCTCGGAGTGCGCGTGCGGCTGGCTGGTGCCCACCACCAGCACCCGGTCGGCACCCAGGTGCAGCGCGGGGCTGATCGGCGCGATCTGACGCATCGACCCGTCGCCGAAATACTCGCGGTTGATTTTCACCGCGGGAAATATGAAGGGCAGAGCCGACGAAGCGATCAGATGCTCGACTCGGATCGGCATCGCGGCGCCGACGCGCTGGGTGCGCTCCCACGCTTCGGTGTCGGGCCCCCCCTGGTAGAAGGAGACGCTTTGTCCGGAAGAGTACCCGGAGCACGTGATCGAGATCGCATACAGACAGCTGTTGTCGATGTTCTCCTGGATGCGACCGAAGTCGAGGCTGCGCGACAACATATCGGCGAGAGGGCTGTTGTCGAGCAGCGAGACCGGGCTGGTGCGCGACCTCAGCAGCAGCGCGGCGAGCCAGCGCGCCCCCATGCGGGCGATCCCGATCGGATCGGTACGGTAAACGTGATGAACGTGAAAGTTCTCCCAAACCTCCAGCAGCCGCTCGACGGCAGCGTCGAAATTGTCGGCGAACACCGCGAGCGTCGCAGCGTTGATCGCGCCTGCCGAGGTGCCGCACACAATGGGAAACGGATTCTTCTCGGGCCGCGGCAGCAGTTCCCTCACCGCCTTCAGCACGCCAACCTGATAGGCTGCCCGGGCTCCGCCTCCCGTAAGAACGAGTCCTGCCTTGGACTTGATGGATTCGGGGTTCAAAGCCATAAGCGGGGGTTGTTCGGAAGTCGGCGGCGACCGGATGGAGGTTTTTCAGCTTCTGCGTGTCCGGGACTGCTTTTCCTCGCCGAAGGCGTTGGCGTCCACCACGGTGAGCGCGGTCATGTTGACGATGCGCCTGACAGTCGCCGAAGAAGTGAGGATGTGCACCGGGCGCGCCGCGCCGAGCAGGATCGGCCCGATGGTGATGCCGTCGCCCGCAGCGGTTTTCAGGAGATTGAAAGCGATATTGGCGGCGTCCAGAGTCGGCATGATCAGAAGATTCGCCTCCTCCTTCAAGCGCGAGCGCGGGAAATTTGCAAGCCGCAGCTCGGCGTTGAGGGCTGCGTCGCCGTGCATCTCGCCTTCGATTTCGAGCTCCGGAGCGAGCGAGCTGATCAGCTCCAGCGCCGTGCGCATCTTCTGCGCGGCAGGGGCATCGCTCGTGCCGAAACTGGAGTGCGAGAGCAGCGCCGCCCTGGGGACCACGCCGAATCGGCGGATCGCCTCTGCGGCAAGCGCGGTCATTTCCGCGAGCTGCTCGGCGGTAGGGTCGAGATTGACATAGGTGTCGCAGATGAAGACCGTGCGCTTGGGCAGCATGAGGGCGTTCATCGCGTAGAAATGCCTGGCGCCGCCCCGCAAACCGATGACTTGGTCGATATACTGCAGGTGCAATCCGTACGTGCCGAAAGTGCCGCAGATCATTCCCTCTGCGTCGCCTCGGTGGATCATCATCGCGCCGATCAGCGTATGGCGGCGGCGCATTTCCATCTGCGCGTATTGCTGCGAAACCCCACGCCTCTCGGTGAGGCGGTGGTACTCCGTCCAATAATCGCGGTAGCGGGGGTCGGATTCGGGGTTCACGAGCTCGAAATCCGTCCCCGGCCGGATGCGCAACCCGTGGCGTTCGATGCGCCGCTCGACCACCGAGGGTCTTCCCACCAGGATCAGCCTGGCGAGGCCCTCGTCCACCACCACCTGAGCCGCACGCAGCATGCGCTCGTCCTCCCCCTCGGCGAACACGATCCGACGCCGCGGACCTTCTTTCGCCGCATTGAAGATCGGCTTCATGATGAGGCCCGAGTGATACACGAATTGCAGGAGCTGGTTGTTGTAGGCGTCGAAATCGACGATTGGACGCGTGGCGACGCCGGAGTCCATGGCGGCCCTCGCCACCGCCGGCGCGATTTTTACGATCAGGCGCGGGTCGAAGGGCCTGGGGATCAGGTACTCGGGGCCGAACTTCAGGACTTGCTCGCCGTAAGCGGCAGCCACGATCTCCGACTGCTCTGCCATAGCAAGATCGGCAATGGCGCGGACCGCGGAGAGCTTCATGGGCTCGTTGATGGCGGTCGCTCCGACGTCGAGCGCACCGCGAAAGATGAATGGAAAGCACAGGACGTTGTTCACCTGATTCGGGAAATCCGAGCGCCCCGTCGCTATGACCGCGTCAGGGCGCACTTTCTTCGCGACATCGGGGAGGATTTCCGGTTCGGGGTTGGCAAGCGCAAGGATCAGCGGCTTGTCGGCCATTTGCGCCACCATCTCCGCTTTGAGAACCCCGCCGGCCGAAAGGCCGAGAAAGACGTCTGCGTCCGGCATGATCTCGGCGAGTGTTCGCGCCGATGTCTTGCGCGCATAGCGGGCCTTGTTGGGGTCCATTTCCTCTTTTCGGCCCTGGTACACGACTCCTTTGATATCGGACACCCAGATGTTTTCCGGCTTCAACCCCAGGCTCACGAGCAGATCGAGACATGCAAGCGCGGCGGCACCCGCGCCCGAGCAGACGAGCTTCGCCTTTGCAACGTCCTTGCCCACGACGCGCAATCCGTTCAGCACCGCAGCGCCGACGATGATCGCGGTGCCGTGCTGGTCGTCGTGGAACACCGGGATTTTCATGCGCTCGCGCAGCCTGCTCTCGATTAGGAAGCATTCCGGGGCCTTGATGTCCTCGAGGTTGATTCCGCCGAAAGTGGGTTCCAGGGCCGCGATGATCTCGACCAGCTTGTCGGGATCGCGCTCGTTCACTTCGATATCGAAGCAATCGATTCCGGCGAATTTCTTGAAGAGCACCGACTTGCCTTCCATCACCGGCTTGGCTGCGAGCGGCCCGATCGCCCCGAGTCCGAGCACCGCGGTTCCGTTGGTGACCACACCGATGAGGTTTCCGCGCGAAGTCAGCTTGCGCGCCTCCGCGGGGTCGCGCACGATCTCCTCGCAGGCCGCTGCCACCCCGGGCGTGTACGCAAGGGCGAGATCGCGCTGGTTCAGCAAACCCTTGGTGGGAGTGACCGAGATCTTTCCCGGCGGTTGCCGGAGGTGATACTCCAGAGCGCTCCTGCGCAGGATTTCATCCATGGGAAATTCGCGACTTGAAGTTCTTATGGTGCTTGGCCGCATGATAGCCGAATTTCGCCGCGGCGCCTCGCAACCCGTCGATGTTCCGCGTTCGACTTGGGACGCGCTGCGGCATAATGTGCCGATGCGAAACGCGAATTTGATACTCGCGGCCCGCATGGCCGATATCGAAGCCTTCCATGTGATGGACGTGCAGAATCGCGCCCACGAGCTGGAAGCTGCGGGACGCCGCATCGTCCACATGGAAATCGGCCAGCCGGACTTTGGGGCGCCGCCTCTGGTTGCACAGGCGGCGATCGAGGCAATCCGAAAGCGTCGTCT